>NZ_JAKSYF010000011.1:0-38856 GCF_022829745.1 Methylobacterium sp. E-016 | reverse complement strand
GCCCGACTTGGGCACACGAGGTGCGGATCTCGGGCAAGCCCGCGATCCGTCGGGGGGGAGGGGGCGCGGTTCTAGCCCGCCGCCCCCATCACCGCGCGGAGCTTCGCGCGATAGGTGTCGATCACCACCAGCTTGCCGGCGCGCTCGGCGTGCCAGAACGTCCAGCCGTTGCAGGCGGGCAGCCCCTGGACCAGGGCGCCGACCTTGTGGATCGAGCCGATGGCGACGCCGACGTCGAGCTGGCCGTCCGGCCGCACCGTCGCCTTGAAGCGGCGGCGCTCGTCGGTGAGCACGTCGCCGGCCTTAAGATGGCCGGCCTCGACCACGCCGAGGAACGGCACCCGCGGCTCGGCGCGCTTGGTCGGCGCGACGAGGAGCGCAGCCCGCGACAGCGGCACCACCGCGTCGATGCGCCGGCGCGCGGCGTCGGCGTAGACCGCCTCGCGCTCGCAGCCGATGAAGCGACGCCCGAGCAGCTTGGCCACCGCGCCGGTGGTGCCGGTGCCGAAGAACGGGTCGAGCACCACGTCGCCGGGATTGGTCGCCGAGAGCAGCGTGCGGGCGAGCAGCGCCTCTGGCTTCTGGGTCGGGTGGACCTTGCTGCCGTCGGCGCCCTTCAGGCGCTCGTCGCCGGTGCAGAGCGGGATGAACCAGTCCGAGCGCATCTGAAGGTCTTCGTTGCCGCCCTTCAGCGCGTCGTAATGGAAGGTGTATCCCTTCGATTCGGCCGAGCGGGAGGCCCAGATCAGGGTCTCGTGCGCGTTGGTGAAGCGCTTGCCGCGGAAGTTCGGCATCGGGTTGGCCTTGCGCCAGACGATGTCGTTGAGGATCCAGAAACCAAGATCCTGCAGCACGCTGCCGACGCGGAAGATGTTGTGGTACGACCCGATCACCCACAGCGTGGCGTTCGGCTTCATCACCCGGCGGCAGGCGGTGAGCCAGTCGCGGGTGAAGCTGTCGTAGCTGGCGAAGCTCGCGAACTTGTCCCAGTCGTCGTCGACGGCGTCGACCCGGCTCTGGTCCGGCCGCATCAGCGAGGCGTCGCCGAGCTGGAGGTTGTAGGGCGGGTCGGCGAAGACGCAGTCGACCGACGACGCCGGCAGGCGGTTCATCGCCGCGATGCAGTCGCCGACGAGGATCTCGTCGAGGGGAAGGCGCTGGACGGCGGGTACGAGACCCATCCGTGGTGCCGACGAAGCGCGCCCGGTACGCGAGACATGTTTCCGGGCGGCGGCGTCGGCAACCACGGTACGCGGGGAAGCCATGGCAAACACCGGTTACGCGACTGACCGGCAGACCATGGCCCCGTTAAGGTAAAGGTCGCGTTTCCGATTTGCGGAACTTCATGTCCCGGTTTGGGGCTGGCGTTGCTTTCGATCTCTTTCTGGATCGTCGCGGCCTGTCGCGTTCACGTCGCCTTAACCATTCCCATCACGGCGATTTGCCTTGCCGGGACCGCATCGACCGCACCCGATGCGGCGATTGTCGCGTTCCGCGCTCGCATGTCCGGATGGATCGCTCCAAGCGCCTCGCGGCGACCAGGTCGTGCGCCGACACGGTCGTGGACCCGGAACGACCCGGCGGTGCAGGCAGGCGCCCGCGGCGCCGCACCCACGAGCCCGGCTCGGCCCCACGCTACGGCCAAGCTCAGTCGCAGGGTGGGCAGCAGGGTTTCGCTGAGCGCACGTCTCGGACCTCGACGGCGGTTCTTCCTGCGTCCCTGTGCGGGGGCATGAAGATTATACCGCACCGTAATCGGGCATTCGCGCCGAGAAAAAGACAAGTCTTCAATGCTTGCGCGTTGCTTGTAGCAGCGAATGCGGACGACAACTTCGAAATTCGGCCGGAATGTGATCCGGCTGCCCAAAATGTGGGGGTCTCATTTCAGCCCCGTTCGGTCTCGATTGGCGCCGCCCTCGTCAACAGTCAAGGACCGAAGCATGCATTTCCGACCCGTCGCCAGAAACGCCGCCGTCACCCTCGGAACCGCCCTGTCGCTCGTCGCCGCCTCCTTGCCGGCCGCCGCCCAGAGCGGCGGCGCATCCTGGTACGGCAGCGGCCATCGCACCGCGAGCGGCGAGCGCTTCAACCCGAACGGGATGACCGCCGCCCACCGCAGCCTGCCCTTCGGCACCCGCGTCCGCGTCGAGAACCGGCGCACCGGCCGGTCGGTCGTGGTGCGGATCAACGATCGCGGCCCGTTCGTCCATGGCCGCATCATCGATCTGTCCCGCGGCTCGGCCCGGGCGCTCGGCATGGGCGGCACCACCTACGTCTCGCTGCACGTCGTGAACTGATGGGCAGTCCGGCCGGCGTTGCCCTGCACCCCGGCCGGCCCCATCTCCGGGCCTGAACCGGAGACGCAGCGCGAAAAGCCATGGCAAAACCCCTCATCGTCGACATCCCGCACGACCTCGGCCGCGACGAGGCGCGCCGCCGCATCGAGACCGGCGTCGAGCAGGGGCGCGCCTTGCTCGCCAAGAGCGGCGTCACCATCGAGAACCTCGCCTGGACCGGCGACCGGCTCGACTTCGCGATTTCGGCGATGAAGCAAAACATGAACGGCCAGATCGACGTCGGCCAGGAGAGCGTGCGCGTCGAGTGCCACCTGCCGCTGCTGCTCGCGCTGTTCGCCGACAAGGTGAAGAAGATGGTCGGCAAGGAAGGCAACCTGCTGCTGACCAAGAAGTAGCGCCGGAACACCCGGCGCGACCGCGCCGTTCACGCTCGTCACGCGGCGCGCGCCAAGACGCGCCGCGACCCCAGCGAGGAGCGTTTCCCATGGCCGATCCCGGCGCGATCCCCGAGGTGCCGACGAACCCAACGCCGGCCCCCGACACGCCCTACGACCCGCCGACCGTGCCGAGCCCTGCGCCCGGCCCGGAGATCCCCGGCGAAACCCCGAGCGAGGCGCCCGGCATCACCCCGGCCGAGGTCCCCGTGACCACGCCCGGCATGCCGACGCCGACCGGCCCCGCCGACCCGGTCGCCTGAGCGCATCGGCATTTGTGGTGAGGCGGCCGCGCTGCCATAAGCCCGGCCATGGCCGCCCCACCGCTCCTGACCCTTCAAGACATCGCGCTCACCTTCGGCGGCACGCCGCTGATCGAGGGGGCGGGGTTCTCCGTCTCGCCCGGCGAGCGCACCTGCCTCGTCGGGCGCAACGGCTCGGGCAAGTCGACGCTGATGAAGATCGCCGCCGGGCACGTCGAGCCGGATCGCGGCGTCCGCTTCGTCCAGCCCGGCACAACGATCCGCTACCTCGCCCAGGAGCCGGATTTCTCCGGCTTCGCCACCACCCTCGACTTCGTCGAGGCGGGCCTCGGCGACGGCGACGCGCATCACCGCGCCCGCTACCTGCTCGAGAGCCTCGGCCTCGACGGCAGCGAGGACCCGACGCGGCTCTCGGGCGGCGAGGGCCGCCGCGTCGCGCTCGCCCAGGCGCTGGCGCCCGAGCCCGACGTGCTGCTGCTGGACGAGCCGACCAACCACCTCGACCTGCCGGCGATCGAGTGGCTCGAGGCCGAGCTGAAGGGCACCCGCGCCGCGATGGTGCTGATCAGCCACGACCGGCGCTTCCTCTCCGCCCTGTCCCGCGCCACGATCTGGCTCGACCGTGGTGTCACCCGCCGGATCGAGCAGGGGTTTTCCGGCTTCGAGGCCTGGCGCGACGCGTTCTTCGAGGAGGAGGAGCGCGACCGGCACAAGCTCGAGCGTAAGATCAACGACGAGGAGCACTGGCTCCGCTACGGCGTCACCGCCCGGCGCAAGCGCAACGTGCGCCGCCTCGGCAACCTGCACGCGCTGCGCAAGGAGCGCCGCGACGACCGCCGCCCGGTCGGCACCGTGACGATGCAGGCCGGCGAGGCCGAGGCCTCGGGCACGCTGGTGATGGAGGCCAAGAACGCGAACAAGAGCTTCGGCGAGCGCCGGATCGTCGCCGACCTGTCCCTGCGGGTGATGCGCGGCGACCGCCTCGGCATCGTCGGCGCCAACGGCGCCGGCAAGACCACGCTGATCAACCTGCTCACCGGCAAGCTGCAGCCCGACGACGGCAGCGTCCGCCAGGGCACCAACCTGAAGATGATGCTGCTCGACCAGGCCCGCGCGGTGCTCGAGCCGAGCATGACCGTGACCGAGGTGCTGACCGGCGGCAGCGGCGATTCCGTCGTCGTCAACGGCGTCAGCCGCCACGTGGTCGGCTACCTGAAGGACTTCCTGTTCACCCCCGAGCAGGCGCGCACGCCGGTGTCGGTGCTCTCCGGCGGCGAGCGCAACCGGCTGCTGATCGCCCGCGCGCTGGCGCAGCCGGCCAACCTTCTGGTCCTCGACGAGCCGACCAACGACCTCGATCTGGAGACCCTCGACCTGCTGCAGGAGATGCTCGGCGACTATTCCGGCACCCTGATCCTGGTGAGCCACGACCGCGACTTCCTCGACCGCGTCGTCGGCAGCGTGCTGGTCTCGGAAGGGGAGGGGCGCTGGGTCGAGTATGCCGGCGGCTACTCCGACATGGTCAACCAGCGCGGGATCGGCGTGCAGGCGCGCGCCGGCGCCAAGGGAAAAGCAGAGGGAAAAGCCGAAGCCAAGAGCGGCGCAAAGGCGGACCTTCGCGAAAGGGCCGAGGCGGCGCCCGCGTCGAAGGCGAAGCTGAACTTCAAGGACCAGCACGAGCTGAAGACGCTGCCCGCGCGGATGGAGAAGCTGCAGGGCGCGATCGCGCAGCTGCGCACGGTGCTGGCCGATCCCGGCCTGTACGCCCGCGACGCAGCCCGCTTCGACAAGGCGTCGGCGATGCTCGCCCAGGCCGAGGTCGAGCTGTCCGGCGCCGAGGAGCGCTGGCTCGAGCTGGAGATGCTGCGCGAAGGGTGAGCGTCCGCCGGCCTTCATGATGCCGCGATGGCGGTTCAGGTTTCCGGTGCAGAAGTTCCAGGACTCACACATCTCCGGGTGGCGGCACCGGACGGCGTGTTCGAAGCACGGCGCAGCACTCTCTCCCGCGCGGGGGAGGGGACCCGTGCCCGATCATGCGCTCTGTGAGACGAGGATCGCCCGCCATCATCGGATCGTAGCCCGTGCCGTCTCGCCATCCGCCCGCATCGCTTGACGGCCTGCGATCCAAGGGCTGGCTGCTCGGCTTGCCCGTGGTCGGGCTGATCTGGGTCGGCACCACGCTGTACGCCGGGCCCGGGATCGGCGCGCGGATCGCCGAGGCCGGCGAGGCGGTGGCGCAGGCGACCGAGGCCGGATCGCCCGAGCCCTGGCTCCGCGTCACGGTCCGCGGGCGCGACATCGTCGCCGAGGGCGAGGCGCCGGGGCCGGCCGCGCGCGCGGCGGCGCTCGCCCGGCTGGAGGCGCTGGCCGAGCCGCGCCGGATCGTGCCCGAGATCGGGCTGATCGAGACCGCCGCGCCCTTCGCCTGGAGCGCCACCCGGACCGCCCCCGACCGCATCGCGTTCTCCGGCAGCCGCCCGGCGGAGATCGGCCGCGCCGCCCTGCGGACGCGCCTGGCCGCCGAGATCCCCGACGAGACGGCGATCGACGACGCGGCCCATGCCGCCCGCGGCGCGCCGCCCGACTTCCCCGCGGCGGCGGCCTACGCGGTCGCGCGCCTGCGCAACCTCGCGCCGGGCGCCATCGCCACGGTGACGGACATGGCGATCGCCGTTTCGGGCGAGGCGGTGGACGTCGCCGCCTACGACGCGCTGCGCGCCGCGCTCGCCGAGCCGCCGCCGGGCTACACGCTCGGCCGGGTCGACGTCCTGCCGGCGCGGATCGACGACTTCACCATGGCCGTGTCGCGAAACCCCGGCGGCGGGGTGGTGCTCACCGGCTCGGTGGTCTCGGAGGCGGCGCGGGCCGAGATCGGGCGGCTGGCCGCGGAGATCGCCGACGGCGTCGCGGTCGAGGACCGGATGCGCACCGCCCGCGGCCTCGCCAAGGACATCGAGCCGGACGCGCTCGCCAGGTTCCTGGTCCGCCTCGTCGGGCTGATGCAGAGCGGCGGCGCCCGCTTCGACGGCGCCCGGGTGTCGGTCGCGGGCGACGCCGTCGACAGCCAGGCCGTCGGGGAGATCGAGACGGTGATGCGCGACGCCAGGCCTCCCGGGGTCGGAGCCGGCGCGGTGGCGCTCACGGTGAAGCCGCTCTCGCCCTACCGCGTCGCGATCCGGCGCGAGGCCGACAGCGTCAGCCTGTCCGGCCACCTCCCCGATACGGAAGCGCGCGACCGGCTGCTCGCGGTGGTGAAGCCGCGCTTCTTCCGCGAGCGCATCCTCGACCGCACCCGCATCGCCGACGGTGCGCCGCCGGACCTCGCCGCCGCCCTGTCCGCCGCGGTGCCGGTGCTGGCGAGCCTGTCGAGCGGCGAGGTCGCGGTCGCCGACCGCACCCTGATGCTGTCGGGCGAGAGCCTGTATCGCGAGGCCGCGGGACGGGTCGCCCGGACCCTGCCGGCCGCGATGCCGCCGGGCTGGAGCGCCACCGTCGCGGTGGTGCCGAAGACCCCCGTGCCGACGCGCGATCCCGAGGCCTGTCGCGCCGAGGCGACGGCGCTCGTCGGCGGAACCAGCCTGCGCTTCCCGCCCGGCTCGGGCGCGCTCGCGCCGATCTTCTATCCGGTGCTCGATCGTCTCGCCGACCTCGCCAAAACCTGCCCCGCGCTGCGCATCGCGGTCGCCGGCCACGGCGATCCGGCCAAGCCCGCGCCCGCTCCGCCCGAGGCGAAGGTCGCCGACGCGTCCGGGGCGCAGGCAGGGGCCAAGCCCGATCCGGCCAAGGTCGATGCCACGAAGCCCGACGCCAAGGCATCGGACAAGAAGGCCGCGCCGGCGTCCAAGGATGCCAAGCCTGCCAAGGATGCCAAGCCGAGGGATGCCAAGCCGAAGGACGCGAAGCCCAGGGAGGCGACCGAAGCGCCCGAGCCCGACCTGGCGCGGCTGCGCGCCGGGGTGGTCGTCGAGTACCTGCTCCAGGCCGGCGCCGGCGTCGAGCAGCTCAGCATCGCGGACAAACCCTCGGACCGGCCGGGCATCGCCTTCGCCGTGCTGCCCTGACCGTCAAGAGGCCGTTCGCCCGTGATGCTTCTCCTCGCCGGCCTGTGGCCGGGATCGCTCGCCGCCCTGATGCTCGGGCTCGGCGTCGGCCGGCTCGCCGGGTTGCCTTCCGGCCCTGCGATTCCCGCCGCGCTCGGGATCGCGACCCTGGTGCTGGCCGGCATCGCCCTCGCGGGGATCGTGCCCGGCGTCGCCGGGTTCTGGCTCGAGAGCGCGGTCGCGATGCTGGCGCCCTACCTCGCCGGCTGCGCGCTCGGCGGGCTCGCCCGGCGCCTCGCGGGGGTGCGACCGAGCGAGCCCCCCACAACCTGAAGCCGGCGCGGAACCGAGGCGCCCCGGTCCGGCGTTGCCCCTCCAGAAAGAGCCTTCGGGCTCACCGGAGACACGCAACGGACCCCAAACCATGAGACTCGATCGCTCCGCCCGCCGTCGCCTCACCTTGCGCCCGCGCGCCGGCCTCGCCGCCACCGCGCTCCTCGCCGCCGGCCTCGCCGGCTCCGGCGCGCTCGCAATGCTCGGCGACTTCGTCGAGCCGGCGCGCGCGCAGTCGGCGGCCAGCCGCATCGACCAGCCCACCGCCGCGACCCTGCCGGACGCCGAAGGGCGGCCGAACGGGACCGTCCCCTCGGCCCGCGCCCTCGCGCCCGGCACCGACGTGATGGACACGGGCACCGTCGGCGCCGCGCGGGTGAACCCGAAAGAGCACCTGCCCGACGCGACGCGACGCGCTCCGCCCGCTAGGCGCGACGCAACCTCGGCCCGGCCCTCGCCGTTGATCGGCGGGGGCTTTTTCGTGCGCTCCGTCCACCCTGATTGAAGGAAACCACCATGGGTCTGCTCGATTCGGTGATCGGCGGCGTGCTCGGGCAGGTGCTCGGCGGCGGACGCGGCGGCAACCCAGGCGGCGCGGCCGGCGGCGCGATGTCGCCGATCGTGAAGGCGCTGCTGATGCTGCTGCTCGCCAAGGGCGCGAGCGGCGGGTTGGGCGGCGCCCTCGGCGACGTGTTCGGCGGCGGCCAGCGCCGGCCGGAGCCCGGCCCGGACACCGAACGCTCCGGCGGCGCCGGTCCCTACGGCCGCGATCCGGGCCACCCCGCCGATGATGCCGCCCAGGATCCCGGCGACATCGGCGGCTTCGACCAAGAGGGCGGCCGCCGCGAGGCGCCGCTGCCGCCCGGCGATTTCAGCGATCTCTCCGGGATGCTCGACGGTCCCGGCGACCGAGCCAATGTTCCTCAATCAGGAAATGTTTCACATGAAACATCGGCCGAGACCGGCGGGCTCGACGGCCTCGTCGATCGCTTCCGGCAGGGCGGCCTCGGCGACGTAATCGACTCGTGGATCGGCCACGGCAGCAACCGCAGCATCGAGCCTAACGACCTCGCCCGCGCGCTCGGCCCCGACACCCTCGGCGCGCTCCAGAGCCAGACCGGGATGGACCGGGACTCGCTGCTGTCGCAGCTGTCTCAGGTGCTGCCAGAGGTGGTGCACGGGCTCACGCCGCAGGGGCGGGTGCCGGATGCGGGGGAGCGGCGGGGGTGGTAAATTGTCGATTAAAAAAGCCTAACTTGCGCGAAAGATTTCTAGAGAGTCGATTAATTCTATTATTTTCTTGGGGATCTCTGACCTTTCAGCAGAATTGATTATTGTATTAGGAGTCACGCTGCATCCGCATTGTAATTCAATAATATTATTTAAATCAGCTAATGCCTTTTTACCGCCGATCGTAGAGATGCGAAAATCAATACCCTTCCAATGTTGCGCGAACTGCAAAATAAAATTTTCATTGATTGTAGATTTATGCAAGCTGCTTTTGGCTTCGCGATGAAACCGTTCGTTTTCTGATAGTAGTTGGGATAGTACGTGCGCGTGTTGTTCCTCAATGCATGACTCTAAATATGGCATTATATCGAGCGAGACTGATGGTTGCGCAGGTTTGATTGGCGACCGGCTGTTAAGTCTTTTCTGAATGGCGCGTTCTATTGCTTTCGGAATTAGTAGATAGTTTTCGATTTCCTTTCTATCTAAGACCATGAGCGATCCAAATATACCTTTAGAATCATTACATATGTTTTCGACTTCGCCGAAAGATCTGAAGTCTTTATCAAGCAGGACGAAGCTCGATATCTTGTTTCCAAGGGCAGTTTCGATACCTTCGAGTAGATTTTTTGTTTTTTGTATATTGAATCCACCTATTGGAATTACTGCAAAATCTCTTCGATTGGCGATGTGATCTTTTCCCAATTTGCGTGCAAATTGGCTTATAATCTTGAAATCTTTTCCTTCGACGAAAAGAGCTCTGCGTGTCTTAGAAAGGTGCGTGAGAATTGGATTTAAGCTTGATCCGACAATTCCAAACGCATCTTGAAGCTGAGCCGGATTTCTTATTCTTTTGCCAGACTTGTTGCTTTTGTTAACTATTATAATATCAGTGACTTCAGCTTCAGTGAGAATTTCCACAGAATGCGTCGCTATCAGGATATCTGGACCTAAGTCCCGCAAAATGTTGAGTAATTGACGCTGTAGATCCGCATGAAGATATATATCAGGCTCATCGATTAAAAATAAAGAGACGTGTCTCGACTGTATTAGATGGGTCAACATCTAGCACCAAACTTGGAAACCAAATCCGGACCAAAACAGCTCTCTAGGAATACGATCCTCAGGGCAGAACATATATAATCTGGATTTCCCATCTCGGATTACTTGTTCTGGAGCCTGGATATCCATACCGGGCCAGGTTTGTCGCAGAAGCTCTTTAAAAGATGAAAAATTTTCGGGGTAGTGATGCCAGATGTTTCGAAAATTTCGTGCGGCCCGGTAATTAAACAATGCAGTACGCGCAGTTTCTTTTTCATATAATGGTTCGTGATGATCAACGGGTCCAAGTATAGGAACAAATCCTATCGGACAATCGAATTTCAATTTGAAAGTTGCAGGCGCTACTACAGCTTTTCCAGAGGATTCCGCTATTAAGACGCACTTTCCCTGCTCTGGAAAATAAAGAGTCAGTATTTTCGCGTCACTTAGGCGAAAGCAAACGCTGGCAGGTGTTGAAGAGTCATAGTTGTAAAAAATATTTTCTTCTGCGATCGAAATGAGGCTTAGATCAACGTCGTAGCCCATCGTCAGGCCATTTGGGCCTATAACGGGTGTAGCTTTTCTAGCAGATGCACGCCGAAGTCCTGCGGAAAGAATACGAAACGCCGCTAGGATTGTGGATTTTCCCGCATTGTTTGGTCCAACAAGAATGTTGAAATGGTTTAGATCAATTCTAAATCTTTTGTAGGCCTTAAAATTTATAAACTCAACACTGTTATAACGGTCCATACGTCCGTCTCGCCGAGTTTATAATTAAACTGATTAAATTCGCCGCACCACCAGGCTCGCATTCGTCCCGCCGAATCCAAAAGAATTCGACAGCGCGATGTCGACCCGCCGGCGCTTGGCCTCGTGCGGCACGAGGTCGAGGGCGGTCTCGACGCTCGGGTCGTCGAGGTTGAGGGTCGGGGGGATAACGCCGTCGCGGATGGTCAGGATCGAGAAGATCGCCTCGATCGCGCCGGCGGCGCCGAGGAGGTGGCCGACGGCGGACTTGGTCGAGGACATCGCGACGCCCTGGGCCGAGGCGCCGAGCAGGCGCTCGACGGCGCGCAGCTCGAGCTCGTCGCCCATCGGCGTCGAGGTGCCGTGGGCGTTGATGTAGTCGATCGCGCCCGGGTCGATGCCGGCCCGCTTCACGGCCGCCGTCATGCAGCGGAAGGCGCCGTCGCCGTCCGGCGAGGGGGAGGTGATGTGGTAGGCGTCGCCCGACATGCCGTAGCCGACCACCTCGGCGTAGATCTTGGCGCCGCGGGCCTTGGCGTGCTCGTATTCCTCGAGCACCACCACGCCGGCGCCTTCGCCCATCACGAAGCCGTCGCGGGCCTTGTCGTAGGGGCGCGAGGCCTTGGTCGGCGTGTCGTTGAAGCCGGTGGACAGCGCCCGGCAGGCGGCGAAGCCCGCGATCGACAGCCGGTCGACCGGCGATTCGGCGCCGCCCGCGACCATCACGTCGGCATCGCCCAGCATGATCAGCCGGGCCGCGTCGCCGATCGCGTGCGTGCCGGTGGAGCAGGCGGTGACGACGGCGCTGTTCGGACCTTTCAGCCCGTGCGCGATCGAGACCTGGCCCGAGGCCATGTTGATGATGCGCCCGGGGATGAAGAACGGCGAGATCCGCCGCGGGCCCTTGTCCTTCAGGGTCACGGAGGCGTCGTAGATGCCGCCGATGCCGCCGATGCCGGAGCCGATCATCACGCCGGTGGCGCACTGGTCCTCGTAGCTCGTCGGGTGCCAGCCGGCATCGTCGAGCGCCTGGCCCGCGGCGGCCATCGCGAAGACGATGAACGGGTCGACCTTGCGCTGCTCCTTCGGCTCCATCCACGCGTCGGGATCGAAGGTGCCGTCGCTGCCGTCGCCCAGCGGCACGGTGCAGGCGATGCGGCAGGCGAGGTCGGACGTCTCGAAGGTGGTGATCGGCCCCGCGCCGCTGTCGCCGGCGATCAGCCGGCTCCAGGTGTGCTCGACTCCGCTGCCGAGCGGCGTGACCATCCCCAGACCCGTAACCACCACCCGCCGCATCGCGCTATCCCGAACCCGTTCCGCTTGAACAACGACAGCGGCGCGTCGGGTGTTTCCACCCCGCCCGCGCCGCGTCGACCCGAAGGACGTTTTGGCCGATCAGGCGGCCGAGTTCTTCTCCAGGAACTTCACCGCATCGCCGACCGTCTGGATGGTCTCGGCGGCGTCGTCCGGAATCTCGACGTTGAACTCTTCCTCGAACGCCATCACGAGCTCGACGGTGTCGAGGCTGTCGGCACCGAGGTCGTCGATGAAGTTGGCGCCCTCGACCACCTTCTCGGGCTCGACGCCCAGGTGCTCGACGACGATCTTCTTCACGCGCTCAGCGATATCGCTCATCGTTGCTGGTCCTCGGTCTTCACGTTACGTGGGTGAAAGGAATGGCGCCGTCGCCGCCGTGGCCCTTGCTTCGGGCCGGTCCTGTTTCGAGCGGCTGGTGACCGAACGCGCTGGGTCCTGAAATCCTGTTGGCCTTGGACTCGGAACCCGCCGAACCGTCAACCCCTTGCACGGCAGCCGGGGTGTTAACACAGGGTTTCGGCGCTGGCGAGGCCCGGTTCACGAACCGTTCATCGGTGTGCTCCGGGCGCCGATTCCGCCGCGTTTTCCGCGGGATGGCCGGGCCGCGCGCCCCGGCGTCACACCATCGCCATGCCGCCGTTGACGTGCAGCGTCTGGCCGGTGACGTAGGCCGCTTCCGCCGAGGCCAGGTAGACCACGGCGGCGGCCACCTCCGCACCCTCGCCGAGGCGCCCGGCCGGCACCCGGCCGAGGATGCCCTCGCGCTGCTTCTCGTTGAGCACGTCGGTCATCGGCGAGGCAATGAAGCCGGGGCTGACGCAGTTCACGGTGACGTTGCGCGAGGCGACCTCCGCCGCCAGCGCCTTGGTCAGCCCGACGAGCCCGGCCTTGGCCGCCGCGTAGTTGCCCTGGCCGGGGTTGCCGGTGGTGCCGACCACCGAGCCGATGTTGACGATGCGCCCGGCCCGCCGCCGCATCATCCCGCGCACCGCCGCCCGCGACAGGCGGAACGCGGCGGTGAGGTTGACGGCGATGACCTGGTCCCACTCCTCGTCCTTCATCCGCACGAAGATGTTGTCCCGGGTGATGCCGGCGTTGTTGACCAGGATGTCGAGCCCGCCGAGCGCGGCCTCCGCCGCCGGCACCAGCGCCTCGACGGCGGCCGTGTCGGAAAGGTTCGTCGGCAGCACGTGCGCGCGCGCGCCGAGCTCGCCCGCCAGCGCCTCCAGCGCCTCGGCGCGGGTGCCCGACAGGGCCACCGCGGCCCCCTGCGCATGCAGCGCCCGCGCGATGGCGCCGCCGAGTCCGCCGGTGGCGCCGGTGACGAGGGCTTTCTTGCCGGTGAGATCGAACATGGGGATCACCTCATCTGTGGGTGTCGAAGTCTTGGTATCGGCTCCGCGCGTCTCCCGCCCCTCTGCGGGGGAGGGTGGCCCCTGCGTCAGCGGGGGGCGGGGGAGGGGAGCGCCGTATCCGGAGGCGTCGCTCCCCGCATCCGACCCGCTTCGCGGGCCACCTTCTCCCGCAGAGGGGAGAAGGAAGGCGCGCGCGGGCCTCGATCACGCCACGGAGAACGCGGCGACGTCGTCCGGCGTGCCGACCGGCACCGCCGCGGCACCGGCCGCGATGCGCTTGACGAGGCCCGACAGAACCTTGCCGGAGCCGATCTCGGAGAACGCGTCGACGCCCGCCGCCGCCATGGCCGCGATGCTCTCGCGCCAGCGCACGGTTCCGGTCACCTGCGCCACGAGGTTTCGGCGAATCGCATCCGGATCCGAGACCGGCGCCGCGAGCACGTTGGCGTAGAGCGGCACGGCCGGCGGGTTGAGCGTGACCGCGTCGAGCGCCGCCCGCATCGCCTCGGCGGCGGGCTGCATCAGGCGGCAGTGGAACGGCGCCGAGACGTTGAGCATCACCGCGCGCTTGATCCCGCGCGCCTGCGCGAGCGCCACGGCGCGCTCGACCGCGGCCCGGTCGCCCGAGAGAACGACCTGGCCGGCGCCGTTGTCGTTGGCGACGTCGCAGACCGCGCCCTCGGCGGCCTCCGCCGCGATCGCCGCGGCGGTCTCGACCTCGGCGCCGATCAGCGCCGCCATGGCGCCGTCGCCGGGGGCGACCGCCGCCTGCATCGCCTCGCCGCGGATGCGCAGCAGCCGCGCGGTGTCGGCGATCGTGAGGCTGCCGGCGGCGGCGAGGGCGGAATATTCCCCGAGCGAATGCCCGGCGACGAAGGCGACGTCGCGCGCGAGATCGAGCCCGCGCTCGGCCTCCAGCACCCGCAGCACCGCGAGGCTCGCGGCCATCAGCGCCGGCTGCGCGTTGGCGGTCAGCGTCAGCGCGTCGAGCGGGCCCTCGAACATCACGCGGGAGAGCGGCTGGCCCAGAGCGTCGTCGACCTCGGCGAACACGGCGCGCGCCTGCGGGAAGGCCTCGGCCAGCGCCTTGCCCATGCCGACGGCCTGGCTGCCCTGGCCCGGAAAGATGAGTGCCCGCACGGTCGCTCCGTCGCCTAACCCATTGTCGGAAAGGGCGGCGCAGTCGCACCACCCGCCGCGGGTGTCAACAATGCAGCGCACAAACGGGGCCTGCGCCCCGGGCCGTCGCGGCTCGGCGATTCGCACCGTCGGCGGCACGGTCTCGCGGGATGCACGACGCAATAAACCGCTGTGCTTGTTGCCAAACCGCAACCGGTGTATGAGCCGGCACCGCCCGACATCCCCGTATCCGCTGGAAGGAGCCGCCGCGCATGGCTCGCGTCACCGTCGAAGATTGCATCGAGAAGGTCGAGAACCGGTTCGAGCTGGTCCTGCTCGCGAGCCATCGCGCGCGTCTCCTCGCCGCCGGCGCGCCGCTCACCGTGGACCGCGACCGCGACAAGAACCCGGTCGTGGCGCTCCGCGAGATCGGCGACGAGACCATCACCGCCGACGACCTCAAGGAACAGCTGATCCACTCGATGCAGAAGTACGTCGAGGTCGACGAGCCGGAGGCCGAGGCCGTGCCGCTGCTGTCGAGCTCGCCCACCGCCGCCGCCGTCTCGCCGACCGCCGCGAGCGACGATTCCGCGCCGCAGTTCGACCGCATGAGCGAGGAGGATCTGCTCCGCGGCCTCGAGAACCTGGCGCCGCCCGTCGAGACCGACGACGAGGGCGAGTAGCCTTCGGCGTCGTCGCCGGACTTCGGACTTTCACGGGCCCGGCGGAGACGCCGGGCCTTTTGCTTGCGCGCCGCCCCGGCTTTCTCGGGCTGCGACGCATTCGGGGCTGGCGCGCGGCCGCGGCTTGCGTGAGACTTGCGCCTCCTCGCGATCGGAAAGGGTCTCCCGGCGGATGATGCGCCAGTACGAACTCGTCGAGCGGGTGAAGCGCTACAACCCCGCGACGAACGAGGCGCTGCTCAACCGTGCCTACGTCTACGCCATGCGCGCGCACGGCACGCAGAAGCGGGCGTCCGGCGACCCGTTCTTCGCCCATCCCCTCGAGGTCGCCGCGATCCTCACGGACTTGCGCCTGGACGACGCGACCATCGTCGCGGCGGTGCTGCACGACACCGTCGAGGATACGGCGGCGACGCTCGACGAGATCCGCGAGCTGTTCAGCCCCGAGATCGGCGCGCTGGTCGACGGCCTGACCAAGCTCAAGCGCCTCGACCTCGTCTCGAAGCGCGCGGCGCAGGGCGAGAACTTCCGCAAGCTGCTGCTCGCCGTGGCGGCGGACGTGCGCGTGCTGCTGGTCAAGCTCGCCGACCGCCTGCACAACATGCGCACGCTCCAGCACATGCGCGCCGACAAGCGCGAGCGGATCGCCCAGGAGACGCTGGACATCTACGCGCCGCTGGCCGGCCGCATGGGCATGCAGGAGCTGCGCGAGGAGCTGGAGGACCTGTCCTTCCGCAACCTCAAGCCGGAGATCTACGCCACCGTCACGCGGCGGCTCTCCGACCTCACCGCGAAGACCGAGAGCCTGGTCGACACCATCGAGCGCGACCTCACCGCAAAACTCTCCGCCCGCGGGATCGAGGCCGCCGTCACCGGCCGCCAGAAGCGGCCGTTCTCGATCTGGTCGAAGATGGAGCGCAAGTCCGTCGCCTTCGAGCAGCTCTCGGACGTGTTCGGCTTCCGCGTCGTCGTCGAGACGCTGGACGATTGCTACGCGGCGCTCGGCGTCGTCCACACCACCTGGCCGATGGTGCCGGGGCGCTACAAGGACTACATCTCGACGCCGAAGCAGAACGACTACCGCTCGATCCACACCACGGTGATCGGCCCGAAGAGCCAGCGCGTCGAGCTGCAGATCCGCACCCGGGCGATGGACGACATCGCCGAGTACGGCATCGCCGCGCACGCGCATTACAAGGAGGCCGGCAAGCTGCCGGCCGGTCGTGAGCCGGAGGGCGGCGTCGCCCCGCGGCTGGCGGCCGAGAGCGGCGCCTACCAGTGGCTGCGCCGCACGATCGAGCTGCTGGCCGAGGGCGACAGCCCCGAGGAGTTCCTCGAGCACACCAAGCTCGAGCTGTTCCAGGACCAGGTGTTCTGCTTCACGCCGAAGGGCCGGCTCATCGCCCTGCCACGCGGCGCCACGCCGATTGACTTCGCCTACGCGGTGCACACCGACGTCGGCAACTCGGCGGTCGGCGCCAAGATCAACGGCCGGATGGCGCCGCTGCTGCACGAGCTCGCCAACGGCGACGAGGTCGAGATCTCGCGCTCGGACGGCGCCGCGCCGCCGGCCGCCTGGGAATCGCTCGTCGTCACCGGCAAGGCCCGCGCCGCGATCCGGCGCGCGACCCGCTCGGCGGTGCGTCGGCAATATGCCGGCCTCGGGCGCCAGATCCTCGATCGGGCGTTCGAGCGCGCGGGCAAGAGCTTCACCGACGACAAGCTGCGCGGCGCGCTCCCGCGCCTCGCCCGCGCCTCGGCCGAGGACGTGTTCGCGGCGGTGGGGCGCGGCGAGATGTTCTCGGGCGACGTCGTGCGCGGCGTCTACCCAGACTACAAGGACGAGCGGAAATCGGGCCCGGCCGGGGTGCCGCAACCGGTGGTCAACGGCGCCGGCCGCCTGATCCGGTCGAAGGACCAGACCATGCGCCTGACCTTCCCGGGCGGCGGCGCGGCGGACGGAACCGACGCGATCCCGATCCGCGGCCTCGCCGGCGACCTGCCGGTGAGCTTCGCCCCGGACGGCGGCGCGGTGCCCGGCGACCGCATCGTCGGCATCCTGACGCCCGGCGTCGGCGTGACGATCTACCCGATCCAGTCGGCGGCCCTGGCCGCGTTCGACAACGAGCCCGAGCGCTGGCTCGACGTGCGCTGGGACATCGAGGCGGACGCCACCGAGCGCTTCCCCGCGCGGCTCGCCACGCAATCGATCAATGAGCCCGGCGTGCTGGCGCAGATCGCACAGGTGATCGCCGACCACGACGGCAACATCGACAACCTCTCGATGAAGCGCCGCACCCAGGACTTCACCGACATCGTGATCGACCTCTCGGTCTGGGACCTGCAGCATCTGAACGCGATCATCGCGGAGCTGCGCGGCAAGCGGACGGTGAGCCGGGTCGACCGGGTGAACGGGTAGGCGGCGCAACATCCTCCGATCCGTGCTTCTGCCTCGGCGGACGAGGCGCGCCCGCAATCGACGCACGGCCTTCATCCCGAAGCCGCACAGCGCAGCCCGGACGCTGGATCCGCCCATGGCCGCCGTCTCGACCGGCACCCGCGGCTCCGGATGCCGGCTTCGCCTTCTGCACTCGGGAACGACGGCGCGGAGCCGGAAACCAGGGTCGAGCGGCCGAGACGCGGCGCGCCGCGACGCTTCCCCTTCCGCTTGCCTCCACCTGCTCCCGCTGCCACAAGCGCAGCGTTCGCCATCACCCCGCGAGGAGCCGTGCGCATGAGTCCGGATGAGGTTCTCGCGGAGTTCCGCGATGCGGGCGCGCTGCTCGAAGGCCACTTCATCCTGAGCTCCGGCCTGCGCTCGGCGGTCTTCCTGCAGAAGATGGCGATCTTCTCCGAGCCGCCGCGCACCGAGCGCCTGTGCAGGGCGCTCGCCGCCGTGATCACGGCGCGCTTCGGCCCAATCGACATCGTCGTCTCGCCGGCGATCGGCGGCATCGTGCCCGGCTACGAGACCGCGCGGCACCTCGGGGCGCGGGCGATCTTCGTCGAGCGCGATCCCGGCGGCCCGTTCACCCTCCGGCGCGGCTTCAGCATCCCGGCCGGCCAGCGCGCGGTGATCGTCGAGGACATCGTCACGACCGGGCTGTCCGCGCGCGAATGCCTCGCCTCGCTGCAAAGCGAGCCCGGCGAGATCGTCGGCGCCGCCTGCCTGATCGACCGCTCGGGCGGCCGCGGTGAGATCGGCCTGCCTTTGCTCTCGCTCGTCACCCTCGACATCCCGGCCTATCCCCCCGACGCGCTGCCGCCCGAGCTGGCCGCATTGCCGCCGGTGAAGCCGGGCAGCCGCGCCATGCCGAAGGCCTGAGCGCCGGCCGACGGGCTCACGCGCGTTTGATCGTCCCGGCAGCAGATGTTTCGCTGTTGTCGCGGAGCGAATGAGAAAAAGATCGACGAGGTTGTGTCGACCGATCGTCGAAAGGACGTTTTCCGTCGAAGGTTGACACATTCCATCGTGCGCTTCACACATGCCGTACGGTCACTATTGCGCACCGTCGCCGGCGATTTTTGGAACAAGCAGCGTCCACTGTCCTCCGTTGGGCCGACTTTGCACCCGTAACCTTGATGCGTGTCGTCCACCTGCTTTTCCGCGGGCGGTACGTGCCATGATTGTTTTGGTTATATTTTAGAAATGGATCGTGCCATGAGTGCACTACAGCGCAGCGCCCTGTTCATCGACGGCGCCAACCTCTACGCGACGACGAAGGCCCTCGGCTTCGACATCGACTACAAGCGGCTTCTGAAAGAATTCCAGTCCCGCGACAACATGATTCGGGCGTTCTACTACACCGCGATGATCGAGGATCAGGAGTATTCCTCGATCCGTCCGCTGATCGACTGGCTCGACTACAACGGCTACCGCGTCGTCACCAAGCCCGCCAAGGAGTTCACCGACTCGCTCGGCCGCCGCAAGGTCAAGGGCAACATGGACATCGAGCTTGCGATCGATGCGCTCGAGCTGAGCCAGTACATCGACCACATGGTGCTGTTCTCCGGCGATGGCGATTTCCGCTCGCTGGTCGAGGCGATGCAGCGCCGCGGCGTGAAGGTCACGGTGGTCTCCACCATCCAGACCCAGCCGGCGATGATCTCCGACGACCTGCGCCGCCAGGCCGACGAGTTCGTCGACCTCGTGCAGCTGATCGGCAAGGTCGGGCGAGACCCCAGCGAGCGGCAGGCTCGCCCGGCCGGCGACCGGACGCGCGACTATGCCGAGCGGCCCGCCCGCGCCAACCCGGGCCTGGAAAGCCGCTACGGCATCCGTCAGGGCGCGAACGGAGCGCCGGACGCCCCCGCCGAGGATTAGGCCTTCGCGGTTCCCTCCCCATCGAGCCAGGCCAGGATGTCGGCCGCGCTGCGATCGGGTGGGAACACCGGGTAGAACACCTTCGTCACGACGCCGTCGTCGACGACGAGGCTGAGCCTGCACAGCAGGATGGTACCGGCCGCCTCAAAGGTCGGCAGCCGCGCTGCCATCGCGAAGGCGCGCGAGGCGTCCGACAGCAAGGTAAACGGCAGCTGCAGGCGCGTCGCCGCCTCGCGCTGGTAGGCGCCCGTCTGCGTCGAGAGCCCGTGCACCTGCGCGACGCCGCGGGCCTTCAGGTCGTCATGGAGATCGCGGAAGCCGCACGCTTGCGGCGTGCAGCCGCGTGCACTGGGAATCGCGTCCCAGTCCGCCACCAGGTTCGGCTGTCCCGGCTCGCCGGTGCGCGGATAGGCGAAGACCACCGTCCGCCCGGCGAGCTTCGCCAGCGAGACGCGGGTGCCGTCGGTCGCCGCGAGCGACACGTCCGGCAGCCTCATCCCGGTCAGGTGCGCCGCCGCACCGTCGTCGATCGGGGCGGGAAGGTCGGCGGGCAGGGCGAGGTTCGGGTCCATGGCGCGGCTCCGGTTCGAGCAGGCGATTCAACGAGATGGGGCATCGCGCACGCCCTCTCTCGTTCCAGCCTCGAAATCTGCTTTCTTGAACGAACATCCGCGCGTCGCTTCCCTCCCCCGCAGAGGGGGGAGGGAAGGCGTGCCCTCTGACTCTCGCAGCCCGGCCCGGGCATCGTCGCGCCGTCTCGCGCGGCCGTCCGGGAACTACCCCCGGTCGCGCATGATCCGGGCGCGGTCGCGCTGCCAGTCGCGCTCCTTGGCGGCCTCGCGCTTGTCGTGGGCCTGCTTGCCCTTGCCGAGGCCGAGCTCGACCTTCGCGCGGCCCTTCTCGTTGAAGTAGATCTTCAGCGGCACCACCGTGTAGCCCTGGCGCTGCGTCGCGCCGATCCACTTGTCGATCTGGCGGCGGTGCATCAGCAGGCGCCGCGGGCGCTTGGTCTCGTGGTTGAAGCGGCTCGCCTGGACGTATTCCGGGATGTAGGCGTTGAACAGCATCAGGTCGCCGCCCGACGGGCCGGCATAGGCCTCGCCGATGGTCGCGCGCCCGCTGCGCAGCGATTTCACCTCGGTTCCGGTCAGCGAGATGCCGGCCTCCAGGGTGTCCTCGATCGCGTAGTGGAAGCGCGCGGCGCGGTTGTCGGCGACGATGCGGCGGTTCGGTTCGGGTTTGGGAGCCATCGGTCTCTTCGGTGCCTGGCGTCAGCCGGCCAGGAGGCCGGCATGGCGCAGGGCGGCGTCGACGATCGCCTTGGTCGCGTCCGAGACCGGCACGAGCGGCAGGCGCACGTCGGCGCTCATGTGGCCGAGGCGTTCCAGGGCGTACTTCACCGGCGAGGGGTTGGATTCGGCGAACAGCCCGACCTGGAGCGGCAGCAGCCGGTCCTGCAGCTGCAGCGCCTTGGCGAAGTCGCCCGACAGCGTCGCCTCCTGGAGGTCGGCGCAGAGCCGCGGCGCCACGTTCGACACCACCGAGATGCAGCCGTGGCCGCCATGGGCGTTGTAGCCGAGCGCGGTCGCATCTTCGCCCGAAAGCTGGATGAAACCCTCGCCCATGGCCTGCCGCTGGAGGCTGACGCGATCGATCTTGGCGGTCGCGTCCTTCACCCCGGCGATGTTCTTGAGCTCGAACAGGCGCGCCATCGTCTCGACGCTCATGTCGACGACGGAGCGCGGAGGGATGTTGTAGATGATGATCGGAATGCCGACCGCGTCGTTGACGGCCTTGAAGTGGGCGTAGAGCCCGCTCTGCGTCGGCTTGTTGTAGTACGGCGTGACCACGAGCACCGCGTCGGCGCCCGCCTTCTCGGCGTGCTGCGCCCGCTCGACCGCCTCGGCCGTGGAGTTCGATCCGGCGCCGGCGATCACCGGCACGCGGCCGCCGGCCTCGTCGATGCAGGCCTCGACCACGCGGTCGTGCTCGCTGTGCGTCAGCGTCGGGCTCTCGCCGGTGGTGCCGGTCGGCACCAGGCCGTGGCTGCCCTGCTCGATCTGCCAGGCCACGAACTTTCGGAACGCCGCCTCGTCGAACGCGCCGTCGCGGAACGGCGTCACCAGGGCGGTCATGGAGCCCCGAAGGCGGCGCGCAGTGGTCTCGGTCATCTCGGGCGTCCCAGCCGGTCTCGTTGCCCGCTCCGGCCTGGGCCGGTGGTCCGGCGCCGCGCTGCGGGCGGCGCAGACATAGGGCTTCCGCCACCCCCGCGCAAACCCTTCGCGCACGCGGTTAATGCGTTCTTAACGCTCGGCGCCGAGGCTGTCCTTTGCCGGCATCCGTCGAAACCGGATCGCAGAGAGTGACCGCATCCATGGCGTCCCTCACACGCTCGCAGATCGTTGCCCTCGGCCTCGCGCTGACCGCGGGCGTGGCGCTGGCCGCGCCGGCGGTCGACCTGCCGCGGGTCCAGGCTCCGCCCGCCTCGCAGCCGACGCCGCCGGCGAGCGACGCCACGGCGCCGGCCAGCCAGGTCGAGGGTGCCAGGACCGCGATCGATCCGGTCGCCGCCGACGCGCTCAAGCTCGATCCGAAGGCCGCCGGCGATGCCGGGGCCGCCAAGCCGCTTCCGCCCGGGCAGGCGCTCCCGGCGGGCGCCGCCGCCTACGCCTCGGCCGACCCGGACGCGCCCGTCGCCTTCCCGCTGCCCGACGCCGCCGTGACGCCGGCCGCCCCCGTGCCGGAGGTGCCGGGCCTCGGCCCGATCGCCCGCGTCGGCGACACCGACGTCGCCCAGCTGCGCCAGGCGATCGACTTCTACCGCAAGGGCAAGGTCGCCGACGGCGACCGCCTGCGCGACGGCTTCTCCGATCCGGCGGCGCGGGCGCTGCTCGAATGGGTCGCGATCCGCGCCGGCGCCGGCATCGGCTTCGAGCGCACCGTCGCCTTCACCCGCGCCAACCCGGACTGGCCGGCGGGGCCGCTGCTCCGCCGCCGCGCCGAGGAGGCGTTGCTCACCGAGCGCAGGAATCCGGCGACGGTGCGCGCCTATTTCGGTGCGACCCGGCCGGCGAGCGCGCCGGGCAAGTTCGCCCTGGCGCTGGCGTTCAAGGCGGACGGGCTTGATGCGGACGCCGCCGACCTCGTCCGCGACCTGTGGCGCTCCGAGACCTTCGGCCGCTCGCTCGAGGCCAGGGTCGCCGACGCCTTCCCGGGCGTGCTCACCCGGATCGATCACCGCTACCGCATGGAGCGTGCGCTCCTGAAGGAAGACTGGGAGGCGGCCGGCCGGGCTGCGACCTATGCCGGCGGCGCCTATGCCAGCCTGGTGCGGGCGCGCCGCGCCGTCGAGGACAAGAGCTCCGGGGCCGCGTCCGCGCTTGCGGCGGTGCCGCCGTCGCTGCGCAGCGACAGCTCCTACATCCTGTCGCGGGCGCAGTTCCTGCGCCGGGCCGACAAGCCGGCCGAGGCGGCGGCCGTGCTGGCGACCGCGCCGAGCAACTCGGACGTGCTCGTCGACGGCGACGAATGGTGGGTCGAGCGCCGCATCGTCGCGCGCAAGCTGATCGACCTCGGCGACGCCAGGACCGCCTACGCGGTGGCGAGCGCCAACCCGGCCCGCACGGTCGAGAAGCGGATCGAGGCCGAGTTCCACGCCGGCTGGATCGCGCTCCGCTTCGGCAGCGACCCGGAGGCTGCGTCCCGCCACTTCGCGCTCGCCGCCGGCATCGCCGAGACGCCGATCTCGATCGCCCGCGCCGCCTACTGGCAGGGCCGGGCGGCCGAAGCCCTCGGGCAGGCCGATGCGGCTAAGGGGTTCTACGAGACCGCGGCGCTGCAGCCGATCGCCTATTACGGGCAGCTCGCCCGGGCCAAGCTCGGCCAGACCAGCCTCGCGCTGCGCGCGCCCGCCGACCTCGACGGCCCGGCGCGCGCCGCCTTCGACGACCGCCTCTGCATCCGTGCCCTGCGCCTGCTCGGGGCCGCCTCGCTGAAGGAGCTGGCGCTTCCGCTCTACATCGATACCGCGCAGCGCCTCACCGATGCGCGCGAGGTGCAGGCCCTCGGCGACCTCGCCGTCGAGATGAAGGACGCCCGCGCCCTCGTCGCCGTCGGCAAGCTCGCGGTGCAGCGCGGCCTGCCGCTCGACGCGCACGCCTACCCCACCATCGGCATCCCGACCTACGAGGCGTTCGGCTCGGTGCCGCTGGTCGAGAAGGCGATGGTCTTCGCGATCGCGCGTCAGGAAAGCCAGTTCGACCCGCGGGCGCAGTCCGGCGTCGGCGCGCGTGGCCTGATGCAGATGATGCCGGCCACCGCCCAGCGCACCGCGCGACGCGTCTCGGCCGCCTACGACCCGGACCGGCTCGGCACCGACGCGATCTACAGCGCGCGCCTCGGCCAGGCCCATCTCGGCGAGCTGATGGAGGATTGGCGCGGCTCCTACATCCTCGCCTTCGCCTCCTACAACGCCGGCGGCGGCAACGTGAAGAAGTGGATCGACGCCTACGGCGATCCGCGCAAGGGCGAGGTCGACGCGATCGACTGGGTCGAGCGCATCCCGTTCACCGAGACCCGCAACTACGTCCAGCGGGTGATGGAGAATCTGCAGGTCTACCGCACCCGCCTCGACGGCAAGAGCGCGCTGCTGATCGACGGGGACCTTCATCGCGGGGCGCGGTGAGGGCGTCGCGGGGGGGCGACGTGCCCGAACGGCGAAGCACGGTTCGACGACCTGACCGCGACCGTCCTGAAACCCGACCCGTCAGTCCGGGGCCGCGCAGCGGAGCCCGGAACCCAGAACCGCCAGCGATGCTGTCTGAATCGACCGTCGACGCCCTTTCGGTTCGTTTCGGCGGTTCGGGATTCCGGGCTCGCCTTTGGCGCGCCGAGCTGACGGGTCGGGTTCGGCGAACGAGCCGCCCCGCTCGGCGACATTCGACCCGTCCGCAGGTCGATGCGGGAGACGAGCCCCATCGCCCGATCGCATGGGGGTCCGACGAAGACGACCCCTGGATGGCGGGCACGCCCGTCACCCAAAGGCCTGGCCTGCCGTGTCGGCTGCCTCAGGACCAACGCGATGGCCCGAGCCCGCCCGGCCCGAGCCGGGCGGGAGGCGCGCTCAGAACTCGCCGCCGAGCCCGGCCCGCACCCCGTGGCCGCCGTCGCCGCCATAGGCGTAGCCGACGTTGATCGCCAGCGGCACGGCGGTCGGCAGGCGGTGCGAGAGTGCCGCGCCGCCGGCCCACTCGCCGCGATAGGTCGCGCTGTTGAGGACCCAGGTGGTGCGGCCGGGTGCCGAGGGCATCGACGCGGTCGGCATCGCCAGCGCCGTGGCGACGCCCTGGCGTGCCTCGCGCCGGGTCTCGGTGGTGTATTGCGACAGGGCGTTCGTGCGCGATTCCAGCGCGCCGACACGGGACTCGACGCCGCCGATCCGCCCTTCCGCCGAGTCGAGGCGGGAGCCGAGGCCGGCGATGGTGCTCGGGCCGTAGCCGGAGGTCGCGAGGTTGCCCGCCGCGTCGGTGGTCACGAACTGCGTCGCGCCGTTCTGGGCCGCGGCGCTCTGCGCCGACGTGATCCCGCCGAGCGTATAGGTGTTCGAGCCGTTGCCGATCGCGACCTGGTTCGTGCGGGTGGTCTGCGCGCCGGGACCGATCGCGATGGTGTTGGCCTGCGTCGCCGAGGCGCTGCGGCCGATCGCGATGGACCCGTCGCCGGCCGCGTTCGCCTCGGTCCCGAGGGCCGTCGCGCTCACGCCGCCCGCCGTGGCGCCGTAGCCGGCCGCGAGCGCGTCAGCGCCGCCGGCGACCGGGAGCGGGAACTGGCTGACGTTGTTGCCGCGAATCGGCAGGTTCTCGGCGTTCGACAGCCGCAGCTCGATCGCCGCGATGCGGGCCGGATCGTACACCGTGCTGCCGCCGCCGCCGGGTCCGGCTCCGCCGCCCGTGCAGGGATTGCAGGCGGTGCCGCCCGTCGTGCCGGTTCCGGTTCCGGTGCCGGCGGTGGTCCCGGTTCCGCCGCCGACCGACACGCCGACGGATCCGATCGTGCCGCCGCCGACCGTGGCGCCAACATTGGCGACGGTGCCGCCGCCGACGGTCGCGCCGACCCCGGCGATCGTGCCGCCGCCGACCGTGGCGCCGACATTGGCGACGGTGCCGCCGCCGACCGTGGCGCCGATATTGGCGACGGTGCCGCCGCCGACGGTGGCACCGACCGTCGCGACTGATCCGCCGCCGACCGTCGCTCCGACGTTGGCGACGGTGCCGCCGCCGACGGTGGCCCCGACATCCGCGACCGATCCGCCACCGACGGTTGCACCGACATTCGCGACCGATCCGCCGCCGACCGTCGCGCCGACGGTCGCGAGGTTGCCGCCGCCGAGGGTCGCATCGACCGTCGCCAGGCTTCCGGCGGTGCTGTTCACGGCCGTGGTCACCGTATCGAGCGCCCCGCGCAGGACCTGGGCCTCGGCCAGGCCCGAAGTGCCGAGGAGCAGAACGCCTCCGAGCAGCGGGATCGCGATCGTGCTGCGCGAGCGGGCCGCTTCGCGACGTGGCGCAGGGGTGGACGTGCGCGCGGAGGCGCGGTTCTGGCGACGAGACATGGGGGCACTCCGACAGGGAACCACGCCGGGAGGCTGCATCGTGCCGAGAACACAACGCACGAGATCCATTGCATGGCTCATGCAATCTGAGCGGGAATGCTTAACGAGGGTTTGAAGTTACAACCGAGAGTTGCTTTTCTTCGCCTGGGCTCAGCGCGCGCCCGACCGTCCGCATTCGGCGCGGCGATCGCTTGCGCGCAGGAGTTTCGGGACGAGATGGGATGACGGGGAGCGAGCCGCGGCGGCCGAGCAGACGCTGCCGCCCTGCGCGGGACGTGATCCCGCTCGCGGCAACCGTCCGACGCAGGAGGCCGATCTCAGCGCCGGCCGCCGCCGCCTTTGTATTTCGGCTTCTGGCCGCCGAGCCCTTGCGTCGAGCGTGGCTTCGGCCGCTCCACCCAGGCGACGGCGCTCGCCGGCAACTCGCGGTCGGTGCCCGGTCCCATGTTGTCGAGGGTCGGCTTCGAGATCCGCGTGCCCGAGCCGCGCGGGGCCTTGCGGCCGTACTTGCCGGCATCGCGCTCGACGTCGGCCTGGCGCGCCATCGGGTCGTCGGAGATCATCAGCTCGGTCGCCTGGAGCCGCTTCAGCTCGTCGCGCAGGCGCGCGGCTTCCTCGAAGTCGAGATCGGCGGCGGCGGTGCGCATCCGCTTCTCGAGATCGGACATCACCGCCTTGAGGTTGTGGCCGACGGTGATCTCCGCCATTCCGGTATCGACCTGGACGTGATCGCGCTCGAACACGCTACTGAGGATGTCGCTGATCCCGCGCTTGACGCTCTGCGGGGTGATGCCGTGCTCGAGATTGTAGGCGAGCTGCTTCTGGCGCCGGCGCTCGGTCTCCGCCATCGCCCGCTCCATCGAGCCGGTGATCTGGTCGGCGTAGAGGATGCAGCGCGCGTCGGCGTTGCGGGCGGCGCGGCCGATGGTCTGGACCAGCGAGGTCTCGGAGCGCAGGAAGCCCTCCTTGTCGGCGTCGAGGATCGCGACCAGCGCGCATTCCGGGATGTCGAGGCCCTCGCGCAGCAGGTTGATGCCGATCAGCACGTCGAAGGCGCCGAGCCGCAGGTCGCGGATGATCTCGATGCGCTCCAAGGTGTCGATGTCGGAGTGCATGTAGCGCACGCGCACCGAGTTCTCGTGCAGGTACTCGGTCAGGTCCTCGGCCATGCGCTTGGTCAGGGTGGTGACCAGGGTGCGGTAGCCGGCCTGCGCCACCTCGCGGACCTCGCCGAGCAGGTCGTCGACCTGGGAGCGGGCCGGGCGGATCTCGATCACCGGGTCGACGAGGCCGGTCGGGCGGATCACCTGCTCGGCGAAGACGCCGCCGGTCTGCTCCATCTCCCACTTGCCGGGGGTGGCCGAGACGTTGACCGTCTGCGGCCGCATCGCGTCCCATTCCTCGAAGCGCAGCGGGCGGTTGTCGAGGCAGGAGGGCAGGCGGAAGCCGTACTCCGCGAGCGTCGCCTTCCGCCGGAAGTCGCCCCGGTACATGCCGCCGATCTGCGGAACCGTGACGTGGCTCTCGTCGGTGAAGACCAGCGCGTTGTCGGGCAGGTACTCGAACAGCGTCGGCGGCGGCTCGCCCGGCTTGCGGCCGGTGAGGTAGCGCGAATAGTTCTCGATGCCGTTGCAGGCGCCCGTCGCCTCGATCATCTCGATGTCGAAGGTGCAGCGCTGCTCGATCCGCTGGGCCTCGATCAGCCGGCCCATCCGGGTCAGCTCCTCGACGCGGCCGTTGAGCTCGTGCTTGATCCCCTTGATCGCCTGCTGCAGCGTCGGCCGCGGCGTGACGTAGTGCGAGTTGGCGTAGACCTTCACGAACTTCAGCTCGTTGATCTTCTTGCCGGTCAGCGGATCGAACTCGACGATGCTCTCGATCTCGTCGCCGAACAGGCCGATGCGCCAGCCGCGGTCCTCCAAGTGGGCCGGCCACAGCTCGATCACGTCGCCGCGCACCCGGAAGGTGCCGCGGGCAAAGTCCGCCTGGATGCGCTTGTACTGCAGCGCCACCAGGTCGGCGACGAGCTGGCGCTGCTCGATCTTCTCGCCGAGCGTCACCGTGAACGACATCGCGGTGTAGGTCTCGACCGAGCCGATGCCGTAGATGCACGAGACCGAGGCGATGATGATGACGTCGTCGCGCTCCAGCAGGGCGCGGGTCGCCGAGTGCCGCATCCGGTCGATCTGCTCGTTGATCGAGGATTCCTTCTCGATGAAGGTGTCCGAGCGCGGCACGTAGGCCTCGGGCTGGTAGTAGTCGTAATACGAGACGAAATACTCGACCGCGTTGTCGGGAAAGAAGCTCTTGAACTCGCCGTAGAGCTGCGCCGCCAGGGTCTTGTTCGGCGCCAGGATCAGGGCCGGGCGCTGCGTCTCCTCGATGATCTTGGCCATCGTGAAGGTCTTGCCCGAGCCGGTGACGCCGAGCAGCACCTGGTCGCGCTCGGCCGCATTCACGCCCTTGACCAGCTCGGCGATGGCGGTGGGCTGGTCGCCGGCCGGCGTGAACTCGGATTCGAGGCGGAACGGCTTGCCGCCCTCGGACTTCGCCGGGCGGTCCGGCCGATGCGGCACCCAGGTCTGCCCGTCGCGGAACAGCGGGTTTCCCTCCTCGAGCAGGCGTTGCAGGGCGTCGACCGTGGCGGAGACGCCGTCGGCGGCGAGCGGGGCCTGGTCCGGCTCGCCCTCGGGGGCGGGGCCGTCCTCGGGTGGGGTCATCCCGAGGGCCTGGGCCAGCGCCGGATCGACCTCGGCGCCCGGTGCGACGGTGAAGCCGCGCTGCGGCGCCTCGCCGAAGCCGGCGGGCTCGGTCGTCGCGCCTTTGGCCGTCGGTTTCGCCTTGGCCTTCGCCGGCTTGCGCTGGCCCGGCCGCGGCAGCTCGGCCGGCCGCTCGGATTTGACCTGCGGCGTGCGGGCGAGGGCGGGGCTCAGCAGCTGCGCCAGAAACGGGTCGAGCGGCTGCACGTCCGGCCGGTCGGCCTTCCCGGTCGCTGAGACGTGCCGGGGCTTCTTGGGAATTGCCATGTGCCAAATATGGCGCGGCCCAGGGCCGGACGGAAGAGGCCCGACGGTCGCTGCCGGGATCCCGCCCCGATACCAGGGGCTCATAAACCGTTCGCCGCTATCGAGGGCTGGGGTCGTCCGCCGCAATGCCGCCGGCTTGCACGATCACACGCGAGCCGTGGGCGGCAGGCCGGCCTGACCGCTGAAAGCTGATGGGATGATGAACTTCGTTCTGGGCGCCGTGGCCGGGGCGCTGATCGTCGGCATCGCGGCGATCGCGGCGGCGCGGAACCCGGAGATCCAGCAGCGGCTCGGCCTGTTTCCGGCCGCGCCGATCACGCTGATGGCGGCCCCTCAGCGGCCGGAGCCGATCTGCCCGCCGCCGCCCGCGGTGGGGCCGACGATCGGAACGCAGGACATGCTGTTCAACAAGCGCCGGTTCTGGTCGGTCGCGCCCTGACCCAACGGCGATGGCCGACGGTGCGCATTCGCTAGCGAGCCTCGGCTCAGACGCTGCTCAACAGGAACATCAGGATCGTCGTGGCCGCCGTGGTGCTGAGGAAGCCGCACAGGGCGGCGGCGAAGGACGGGCCGGTGGCGGCGGTGAAGGTCTGGATTTCGGTGGTCATGACGGCTGGCCTTGTCGGCGACGTGCTGCGTCGCGTTCGATGGGACGATGCTCGGAACGGAGAAGCTTTGCGGTGCGAACGCGCACCCGGTCAGTCGCAGCGGTTGACTTGCTTGGCGATGCGAAGGTTTCGCAGCTCGGTGCGAAGATCGATCGCGACGACGCCGGCACCGCAATCCTCGAAGGCATCGCGGGCCTCGTTGTAGCGGTCCCCGATCTCGTCGAGGGTGTCGCAGACCCGATCGTGGTTGCCGAGGCGGGCTTCCTGACGGGCCTGGTAGCGGAGGGCGGACGCCTCATCGACCTTGGCGCGGCCTTCGAAGCAGGAGGGCGCGGCGAATGCCGGGCCGAGGCAGAGAACGAGGCCGAACGCGGCCAGTATCGTGGTCTTGGTTCGGGTCATGGGCCACCGTGAAGACAATCACGCGAGCGGTACGCTGGAAGAGGCAAAGTATTCGACCGGTGTCGTTCAACCCCCGGTTACGTGCGCTCAACGGCGGAGCTAGGCCGATGGTTCCGCTTTCGCTGCGCTGCGGCCGCGGCGCGAAACCAGGATCGCGGCGAGGTCGACCGGCGCGAAGCCCTGCGCGTCGACGCCGACGTCGTACTGCTTGGGCGCGGTACGGAGCTGCCCGTGCGAATGGCCGTGCAGATTGAGAACGCCGCGGCCGATGCCGTTCCAGGTGCGGAAGGCGTAGTGGCACAGCACCAGGCCGCGGCCGTCCACCGCGATCTCGGCATAATGCGCGATCGAGGTCCAACCCGGCGCATCGAGCGTATCGGGCCCGTCGTTGTTGCCGACGATCAGGTGCTTCTCTCCGTTCAGGCCGGCGAGGATCGCGTGGACCCGCTCCCGCGGCGGCCCGAGGGCGAAGTCTCCGAGATGCCAGACGGTGTCGTCGGGCGCGACGACGCGATTCCACGTCGCGATCAGCGCGGCATCGTGCGCGGCGAGGTCGGGAAACGGCCGGCGGTCGAGCCGCAGGATGCGCGGGTCGCCGAAATGCGTATCGCTCGTGAAATAGACCGCCACCGCCCGCCTCGCTGCGCCAGACCGCACGCGGTCTCGTGTCCGATCCGGCCCGCCTCGCGCAAGGGGCGTTGGGATCGGTGCGACACCCCACCCTGTTTCGGCGAAGCGCCGGAACGGGGCTTGCGTGCCCCGGAGCGGAAAGCTAAGACCCGCGGACCCTTCGGGGTGTCGGCGGCCCAACGGCATGCCGACGCGAGAGCGGACGTGACGGAGTATAGCGCAGCCCGGTAGCGCACCTGTCTGGGGGACAGGGGGTCGCAGGTTCAAGTCCTGCTACTCCGACCAACAAAACGGGACGTCGGTCGAAGGATCGATGTCGCCGCTCTGAGGAAAGGCCGGGGCCGAGCAGGCCCCGGCCTTTTTTCGTGGTCGTGGGGCCGGCCGTTCGGGTCCGCATCCCGAGAGGCCTTGGGGACGCGGAAGCCTCGAAGGCGCCCGCCGGAGGCCGCGCGATCGTCCCGACGCCCCGTCCGACGCCCGATCGCGCGGAGACCTCGGGACGAGGGCTGACTCGCGAAGCGTTGAGCCTCAGCTCTTCTTTCGGAACGCGTCGAGGCTGACGACCTCGGCGCTGGCCTCGTTGCCGTCGGCGTCCTTCTTCGCCGCCTTGGCCGCGACGCGCGGCTCCTTCTCGTCCGCCTTGCCGCCGTTCTGCGCGGCGGGGAGGGCGGGGATGGTCTTCGGCGCGGTGCTGCCGATCGCCGCCAGGCCGGTGCCGGGCGTCACCGATTTGGGCTTCATCTCGGTCGGCTCGGAGGCCGCGCCGCGCGGGCCGGCCTTCGCGTTGCTCGGCGCGGGCTCCTCGCCGGAGGCCTCCGCCGTCTCGTTGAGGTCGAACTTCAGGCCGAACTGCACGGACGGATCGAAGAACCCCGACAGCGCATCGAACGGCACCAGCAGCCGCTCGGGAACGCCGGAGAAGGACAGCCCGACCTCGAAGCTGTGCTCGGTGACGCCGAGGTCCCAGAACTGGTGCTGCAGGACGATCGTCATGTCCTGCGGGTACTTCTCGCGCAGGGCCTGGGACATCCGCACGCCCGGGGCTTCGGTGCGGAAGGAGACGTAGAAGTGGTGCTCCCCCGCCAAGCCCTCGCGGGCGGCGTCGGTGAGCACCTTGCGCACGACGCCGCGGAGGGCGTCCTGAACCAGGAGATCGTAGCGGATCAGGTCGTCTGCCATCTGCGGTCGCTCTGTGCGGTCTGCCCGACGACCTGTCGCGCGGGACGCGCACCAAATCGGATGAGGAAGGAAGGCGGCTTCCGTCGCCGGAGGCCGGGTATCGAGCGGCCGACGCGCGGAACCGCGTCAGGCTGCCGACCACCGCGCCGGCGGACCCGTCCGGCCGTCCCGCCCGGCAGCGCCATCGTGTCCGAGGGCGGGGGGCTACGGCGAACGGAACGGATCCGATAGGTTCGAAGTGACCGGCGCGTCGCGAAGACCGTTCGTCGCCGTTCCGGCCTTTCGACCGGTGAGAAGAACATAGTGGGGATCGCCACGGTTTTGAAGCCCGATCATGGTGTCCCGCCCATCGAAGCCGCCGCACCGTCCGAACCGGACCGCCGATGGGTCTCGGCCGGCCGCCTCGGCGTGAACCTGGTCGTGCTGGCCGGGATGCTCCTGCTCTACCTCGCGGCGGCGAGCCTGATGGCGCTGGCCGCAGTCCGGGTCGGCGCCGACCTGCTCGCCGGGATCGATCCGTTCCTCGACGCGGCGCGGCGGCCCTATCTCGGCGCCACCGAGCTCGCCCGCCGCGAGCTCGCCGTCGACGTGCTGCGGCAGGTCTTCCTCGCCGGCCTCGTCGTCGCGGTCGCCCTGCGCCGCGACGGCACCGGGTGGCGCAGAAGGCTCGCCCTCGATCGCGAGCGGCCGAACGGGATGCGGCCGCGCACGCTGCTGCTGATCCTGCTGCTGTGGCCGGCCGTGCACATCGCCTGGGTCACCGGCACCGCGGAGGCGTTCGGCGCGGCCTTCGGCAACGGCGTTCGCCTGTCGCCGATGCTGAGCCCGGCCGCCGTGGCGGCGTGGCTCGGCTACGTCGTGGTGCTGGCGCCCGCCGCCGAGGAGATGCTGATGCGCGGGGAGGGCTTCGCCGCCGCCCGCCGCTTCCTGCCGCCGGCCGCGACGATCCTCGTCACGGCTTTGCTGTTCGCGATGGCGCACGTCTCGGCCTGGGGATTCGCCCGCCCGGTCTCGCTGGCGCCGCTGGCGCTGATGCTGGGCTGGCTGCGCTGGCGCACCGGCCGGCTCTGGCCGTGCATCGCGCTCCACGGCTGGAGCAACCTCGCGCTGATCGCCTACGTGCTGTGGCCGTGACGGCGCGTCAGGCGGGCCGGTTCGCCAGGGCTTCGCGCACGGTGCTCGCGACGGAGCCGTTGCGCAGGTCGCGCGGGATCAGGATAGCGTCGGGGAGGAGGTGCGAGGCATCGCCCGACATCTCCTCGTAGAGATCGCTGGCCAGGACGATGCGCAGGCCCGGGCGCAGGGCGCGGGCCTCGACAGCGAGCCGCGAGCAGCAGAGCGCGCCTTCGAGCCCGACATCGGCGACCAGCACGTCGACCGGAAGGCCGAGGACGAGGACGGTGAGGGCGTCGACGCCGCTGTCGCAGGCCGTCGCCTGGAAGCCCGCGCGGCGGACCTGATTGGAGACCTCGTCACGCCAGCGCTTCTGCCGGCCGGCGACGAGAACCTGGATCCCGTAGCAGCCCCCTGTGGGCTGGGTCGGGCTCACGAGCGTCGTTCCGCTGGTGGGTTGCGGCATTCCGCGTTCGACTCGGCGTTCGCGTTGCATCGCAGCATGCTAGGCCGGGAAGCAGCGGTCGCGCAAGCCCCACGCCGCGTTTGCGCCGTATTTCTGAGCGCACCCGCCCAGGAAGCAGGCATGCGCCGGGATCGGGCAGGCGGTTGACCGAGGCCGGGCTGGCGGGGCAACAGGGCCGCGTCGCGGGCGACGCCGCGAGCGCACGGAGATGGTTTCGATGTCGTCCGCAAAATCGCCCCCCGTCTCCCCCCTCGCGCCGGCCTCGACGCCGGCGCTGCCCCCGATCCGCGGCGTCGCCCTCGCCACCGCGCAGGCCGGGATCCGCTATTCCGGCCGCACCGACGTGCTCTATGTCGGCCTCGACGCCGGCACCGCCGCCGCCGGCGTGTTCACCCGGTCGCGCTGCCCGTCGGCGCCGGTCGACTGGTGCCGCGAGGCGCTCGCCGGTGGCGCGGCGCGCGTGCTGGTCGTGAACTCCGGAAACGCCAATGCGTTCACGGGATCGCGCGGCCGGGATGCGGTCGCGCTCACGGCACGGATCGCGGCCGCTGCGGCCGGCTGCGCCGAGACCGAGGTGTTCATCGCCTCCACCGGCGTCATCGGCGAGCCGCTGGACGCCACCAAGTTCGAGGGCGTGCTCGCCGATTGCGCCGGGCGCTTGGTGCCGGGCGCCGAGGCCTGGGAGGCCGCCGCCCGCGCGATCATGACCACCGACACCTTCCCGAAATGCGCGACGCGGACCGCCGAGATCGACGGGGTCGCGGTCACGATCAACGGCATCGCCAAGGGCGCCGGGATGATCGCGCCGGACATGGCGACGATGCTGGCCTTCGTCTTCACCGACGCGGCGCTGCCGCAGCCGGTGCTGCAGGCGATGCTGGCGGAAGGCACGGGCAAGAGCTTCAACTGCGTGACGGTCGACGGCGACACCTCGACCTCCGACACGCTGATGCTGTTCGCCACCGGCAAGGCGGCGACCGCGCCGGTCGCGGACGCCGCCGACCCGCGGCTCGCGGGCTTCCGCGCGGCGCTGGACGACCTCCTGATCGAGCTGGCGCAGCTCGTGGCCAAGGACGGCGAGGGCGCCCGCAAGTTCGTCACCGTCGAGGTCGGCGGTGCCGAGAGCGACGCCTCCGCCCATCGCATCGCGATGTCGATCGCCAACTCGCCGCTGGTGAAGACGGCGGTCGCGGGCGAGGACGCCAATTGGGGCCGCGTGGTGATGGCCGTCGGCAAGGCCGGCGAGCCCGCCGACCGCGACCGCCTCGCGATCTGGTTCGGCGACGTGCGCGTGGCGGTGGCCGGCGCCCGCGACCCGGATTACAGCGAGGATGCCGCGAGCGCCGTGATGCGCGAATCCGACGTCACCGTCCGCGTCGATCTCGGGCTCGGAACGGGCATGGCGCGGGTCTGGACCTGCGACCTGACCAAGGGCTACATCGAGATCAACGGGGATTACCGCTCGTGAAGGGCCGCGACCGCGCGCTTCTGGCCTGGGCCGCCGTGATCCTGCCCGTCGTCGCGTCGTTGCCGGCGCGCGCCGAAGACGAGGCCTGCCGCCGCGGCATCAGCGTGACCGGGCGGGCGCACGCGATACAGGCCCCCGACTTCGCCGAGGTGACGATCGGCGTCGAGGCCCGGGCGGGCAACGCCGCGGCGGCCCTGGACGTGACCTCGAAGGGGGTCGCGGGCATCGTCGCCCTCGGACGCGATCTCGGCATTCCGGCCGGCGACGTCGGGACCGCCGCGGTGGTGCTTGAGCCGGCCACGCGCACCGTCACTAGGCCGAACGGCACCAGTCAGGACGAGCCCGACGGCTACCGGGCGTCGAACCGCGTGACCGTGCGCCTCGCCGACATGGGCCGTCTCGGCGACCTGCTGCGGCGGGCGCTGGAGGCAGGCGCCAACCGGATCGACTCCATCGGCTTCGGTCTGACCGATCCCGACCGGGTCGAGGCGGCCCTGCAGGTCGAGGCCGCCAGGAACGCCCGCACGCAGGCCGCGTCCCTCGCCGAAGCCGTCGGCGCGCGTCTGGGAGGCTTGTGCTCGCTCTCCACGAGCCGCACCGCCGTCCCGATGGCGATGCAGGCGAGCCGCGCCGCCGCGGCACCTAAGCGGGTGCCGATCGAGGCCGGGACGATCGGCAGCTCGGCCGAGGTCACCGCCACCTTCGCGATCGAGCGATGAGCGGCGCCATGACGGCGCCGGTGCGCCTGCTGCTCGTGGTCGCCGTGGCCTTGGTCGATCACGACGGCCGCGTGCTGGTGAGCGAGCGGCCGCCCGGCAAGCAGCTGGCCGGCCTGTGGGAGTTTCCCGGCGGCAAGGTGGAGGCGGGCGAGCGCCCCGAGGCGACGCTGATCCGCGAGCTGGCCGAGGAGATCGACATCCGGGTGGAGGAGCCGTGCCTGGCGCCGCTCACCTTCGCGAGCCACGCCTATCCTGACTTCCACCTGCTGATGCCGCTCTACGTCTGCCGGCGCTGGAACGGCACGCCGCGCCCGCTCGAGGGCCAGGCGATCAAGTGGGTGCGCCCGCGCGACCTGCGCGAGCTCGCGATGCCGCCGGCCGACGAACCGCTGATCCCCTACCTGATCGACCTGCTCGGCCCTTGAAAGCCTTAGCGGAAGCCGGCCACGCGGCGGTCGCGCTTGCGCTCGGCCGCCGGCTGGTAGGCGATCTGGGCGTGATGCGTGCAATAGGGCAGCCCGGTGATCGAGCGGGCGCCGCAGAACCCGAATTCCGGCGTGGTCGGGTCGCCGATGGGCCAGCGGCACATCGATTCGCGCAGATCCATGATCGTCACGCGCTGCGAGGCGGCGAGCGCCACCGGCTCGGGCGCGGCGGCCGGAACCGGAAAGTCCGGCGCGGGCCGGTGCGCGAGGATCGCCACCGGCTCGGGAGCCTCGGCCTCGACCACCGCGATCGCCGTCTCGATCTCGACTTCCTGCGCCGGCTTGCGCCGGGCGGCCGCGACGTCCTCGGCCGGCTTGATCACGCGGCCCGAGAGGCCGAGCCGGTGCACCTTGCCGATCACCGCGTTGCGGGTGACGCCGCCGAGCTGCGCCGCGATCTTGCTCGCGCTCTGGCCGTCTTCCCACAGCTGGCGCAGCAGCGTCACGCGCTCGTCCGTCCAACTCAAGATTGTGTCCATGGTCTCGCCCCTCCCGATCTAGACCCGCGGACTGCCCCGGTCCCCCGCAGTCAAGGCGCGGATCGGGCGCGACCTGTCCCCGCTGACCGGCTGGTCCCGAAAGTCGGGACGAGGCCGGTCCGAAGCCCGTCGTGCGCGCCGCTGGTCATAGCCGCCATACCCCCCCTGAGGCATCCGGCGACGAGGGCAACCTACAGGACCGTTCTCCGCCGATGCAAGGCCGGCGGAAGCGGAGCCGTGGCTGTCCACCGCCCATTGTCCGGGCGGCGACGACCGCGGTTCCCGTGCGCCGGGTGTGACCCGGCCGCATCACCGCCGGCGGCAAGGCCGCGTTGCGGTCGCCCGGCCGGAACGCTAGTATGGTCAAGCTCGTTCGCATGCCGTGACGGCCCGGATCGGGCGTGGGATTTTTTGACGATGTCGCGTCGATACGGTTGGCTGCGCGGGTGCCTCGCCCTCGCTGTTGCGGCCCAGCTTGCCGCCTGCTCCTCGGTGCCGAGGATCCCGTACACCGCCGCCGAGGCGGCGGTCGCGGGCGTGCCGGGCATTCCCGGCGCCCGCGTGTTCTCGGACGCCTCGGTCGAGACCTTCACCGAGATGGCGTCGACGCCGCAGAACAAGCGCCAGGGCTTCAGCTACCTCGCCCTGTCCGGCGGCGGCGGCGACGGCGCCTACGGCGCGGGCGTGCTGAACGGCTGGTCGGCCTCGGGCACGCGGCCGGAATTCTCGCTCGTCTCCGGCGTCAGCACCGGGTCGCTGATCGCGCCGTTCGCCTTCCTCGGCTCGTCCTACGATTCCTACCTCACCGACATCTACACCAGCGGCATCGCCAGCACCCTGGTGCAGAGCCCGAGCGTCGTGAACGTGCTGTTCGGCTCCGGCCTGTTCGGCGACGGCCGCCTGCGCAACCTCGTCGGGCGCTACGTCAACACCGACCTGCTCGCCGCCATCGCCGCCGAGCACGCCAAGGGCCGACGCCTGCTGGTGGTGACGACGAACCTCGACAGCCAGCGCGCCACGATCTGGAACATGGGCGCCATCGCCGCGAGCGGCGCGCCCAACGCGCTCGACCTGTTCCGCGACGTTCTCACCGCCTCGGCCAGCATCCCGGCGGTGTTCCCGCCCCAGCTCATCGACGTGCAGGCCGAGGGACGCGCCTTCCAGGAGCTGCACGTCGACGGCTCGGTGGTGACGCCGGTCTTCACCCTGCCGCAGGCACTGCTGCTGCGCGACAAGCGCCTCGCGACTGGTCAGAAGGGCCGGATCTACGTGATCATCAACGGCCGCCTCGAGCCCGAGTTCGACGTGGCGCAGAACAACACCCTGGCGATCGTCGGGCGCTCGTTCACCACGGCGAGCCGCGCCCGCAGCCGCCAGACGCTGGCGGCGACCTACGCCTTTGCCCGCGAGAACGGCGTCGGCTTCAACCTCACCTACATTCCCGAGGACGGCCCCAAGCTGACGACGCCGGACGGCTTCGACACCACCTACATGCGCAACCTCTACGAGGCCGGCTTCGAGCGCGCCAAGACCGGGCGGTTCTGGGAGAGCACCGTGCCGGCCGCGCCGCTGACCAAGGCGATCGCCAGCGCGGCGACCCGGTAGGCCTCGGCGCGCTCGCACATCGTGCTGCAGTGCGGTAGGGAGTGGGGGAGCGCCCCCGCTCCCGGCCCGTGACCCCCCATCATGCTGCAGATCGAAGACCTCACCTTCAACATGTGGGGGCGGCGCTTCTTCACGAAGGCCAGCGTGGCGATCCCGCCGGGGGGCAAGGTCGGCATCGTCGGCCGCAACGGCGTCGGCAAGTCGACGCTGTTCAAGATCATCCTCGGTGCGTTCCAGCCGGATTCCGGAACGGTGTTCCTGCCGAAGACGGCGCGCATCGGCTCGGTCGACCAGGAGCACCCGGCGACGCCGGTCAGCCTGATCGACACGATCCTCGCGGCCGACGTCGAGCGCGACGGCCTCTATGCCGAGCTGGAGACCGCCGAGCCCGAGCGCATGGGCGAGATCTACGGCCGGCTGATCGAGATCGACGCCGACCGGGCGCCCGCCCGCGCCGGCGAGATCCTGGCCGGCCTCGGCTTCTCGGTGGCCGACCTCGAGCGGCCGATGTCGGAGTTCTCCGGCGGCTGGCGGATGCGGGTGGCGCTCGCCGCCGCCCTGTTCGCCGCCCCCGAGATGCTGCTGCTCGACGAGCCGACGAACTATCTCGACCTCGAAGGCGCGCTCTGGATCGAGGCGCGGCTCAAGCGCTACCCGCACTCGGCGCTGATCATCAGCCCCGACCGCGAGCTGCTGAACAACTCCGTCGACGCGATCCTGCACGTCGCCAACGGGCAGCTCGAGCTCTATACCGGCGGCTACGACGACTTCGAGCGGCGCCGCGCCGAGAAGGCGAGGCTCCAGCTCTCAGCCAAGGCCAAGCAGGACGCCGAGCGCGCCCACCTGCAGAGCTTCATCGACCGCTTCAAGGCCAAAGCCTCGAAGG
>NZ_JAKSYF010000184.1:0-60911 GCF_022829745.1 Methylobacterium sp. E-016 | reverse complement strand
TCCCTCCCCCGCAGAGGGGGGAGGGAAGGCGCATGCTTCGCCCGCGCGGCAAGTTTCCCGAACCGCTCAATCCGAAAACCTCGGGTTCAGCACGTCGCGCAGCCGGTCGCCGACGAGGTTGATCGCGACGATGACCGCCACCAGCGCCAGGCCGGGGAAGGTCGAGATCCAGTACTTGCCCGAGAGCAGGTAGTCGTAGCCGTTCTTGATCAGCAGCCCGAGGGAGGGCTCGGTCACCGGCACGCCGACGCCGAGGAAGGACAAGGTCGCCTCGAGCGCGATGGCGTGCGCCACCTGCATCGTCGCCACCACGATCACCGGGGCCGAGCAGTTCGGCAGCAGGTGGCGGAAGATCAGGCTGCGGCGCGGCAGCGCGAGCGCGCGGGCGGCCTCCATGTACTCGCGCCGGCGCTCGACCAGGGCGGTCGCCCGGATGGCGCGGGCGTAGTAGGCCCATTGCACGGCGATCAGGGCGATCACCACCTTGTCCACGCCGCGGCCGAAGGCGGCGAGCAGCACCAGCGCGATCAGGATCGCCGGGAACGAGAGCTGCAGGTCGGCGAGCCGCATCAGCACGGCATCGACCCGGCCGCCGGCGTTGGCCGCGAGCACGCCGATCGTGGAGCCGAGCGTCGCCGCGACCAGGGTCGCCGAGAGGCTGACGACGAGGGAGACGCGCAGGCCGTAGAGGATGGCCGAGAGCATGTCGCGCCCCTGCGCGTCGGTGCCGAGCGCGTACAGCATCCCGGAGACGCTGCGGCTGCCGGGGGGCAGGGTGCCGTCCATCACGTCGAGGTTGGCGAGGTCGTAGGGGTCTTGCGGCGCGATCCAGGGGGCGAGGCAGGCGGCGAGGACCGTCAGCACCAGGGCCGCCAAGCCGAGCGCCGCGCCGGGGCTGCGGAGGAACGCGCGCACGTGCGCCCGCCAGACCGGCTCGGCCGCGGCGGCGACCGGCCGCGCGGCGGGCGGCCCGCCGGCCGCGGGGAGCGTCTCGCCCGTGCTCACGCGGCCTCCGACAGGCGGACCCGCGGGTCGAGGGCGGCGTAGATCAGGTCGACGATCAGGTTGATGACCACGAACAGGCACACGGTCAGCATCAGGTAGGCGACGATGACCGGGCGATCGAGCCGGTTGATCGAGTCGATCAGGAGCTTGCCGATGCCGGGCCAGGCGAACACCGTCTCGGTGACGACGGCGAAGGCGATCATCGAGCCGAGCTCGAGGCCGATCACGGTGACCACCGGAAGCAGGATGTTCTTCAGGACGTGCACGCCGACGATGCGGGCCGGCGACAGCCCCTTGGCGCGGGCGAAGCGCACGTAGTCCTGCAGCATCGCCTCGCGGGTGCCGGCGCGCGCCAGCCGGATCACCACCGCGAGCTTGAACAGCGCCAGGTTCACCGCCGGCAGCACGAGGTGGCGCAGGCCGTCGAGCGTCAGGAGCCCGGTCTCGATGCCGAGCACGTTGACGGTCTCGCCGCGGCCGCCGGCCGGAAACCAGCCGAGCGTCACGGCGAAGACCAGCACCAGCATCAGGCCCTGCCAGAAGTTCGGCAGCGAGAACGCCAGGATCGAGCCGGTCATGATCGTTCGGCCGGTGCCCGAGCTCGGCTTGAGGCCGGCCCAGAGCCCGAGCGGCAGGCCGACCGCGACCGCGAGCACCAGGGCGGTGAGCGCCAGCTCCAGCGTCGCCGGCAGGCGCTGCAGGATCACCGACAGGGCGGGCTCGTTGTAGACGAACGAGCGCCCGAGATCCCCGTGCAGCGCGCGCCAGGCGAAGGTGCCGAACTGCACCGGCAGCGACCGGTCGAGCCCGAGCCGGGCACCGATGGCGGCGCGCTCGTCCGGCGTCGCGTCGGGCGCGGCCAGCATGTCGATCGGATCGGCGATGGCGTAGACGCCGACGAACACCAGCGTCGCCATCGCCGCGACGGTGACGAGCGCCTGGCCGAAGCGCTGGATCAGGTAGGTCAGCATGCAGGTACGCCGCCGAACGGGGCGCGGGTCCCCTCTCCCCGCACGCGGGGAGAGGCCCGGCTGCACCCCGTCGTGCAGCCGGGAAGCGCAGGCGAAGCCGGAGCGATGGTGAGGGGACGCGAACCAACGAGGCTCCGCCGTCGAAGCCCCCTCACCGTCGGCTGCCGCCTCGCCGCGCCGACGACGCGGTCCTCGCGGCCCTCTCCCCGCGTGCGGGGAGAGGGGATGCCCGGCGCCCGGAAATCCCGATCCCTCACTTCACCACCGCGACGTCCATCGCCAGCGTGTACTGGTCGATCCGCGGCGTGTAGCGCAGGCCCTTCACCGTGGCCCAGGGGGTGACCTCGAAGTGGAGCGGGATCAGCGGGTAGTCCGCCATGGCGAGCGCGGAGGCCCGGCGCAGCAGGGCGGAGCGCTCATTCTCGTCGAAGGTGCGCATCGCCTCGATGGTGAGGCGGTCGACCTCGCGGTTGCAGTAGCGGCCGCGGTTGGTGAAGCCGCGGCCGGATTCGGGATCGAAGCACAGCAGCAGCGAATTCAGCGAGTTCGACATCTCGCCGGAATCGGCGCCCCAGCCGGCGAGGTAGGCCGAGAACGAGAAGGTGTTGCGCCGGGTGAAGAAGGTCGACGCGGTCGCGGCGTCGAGGCTCGTCTTCACGCCGATCCGGCTCCACATCTGGGCCACCGCCTGCGCGATCTTCTCGTCGTTGATGTAGCGGTCGTTCGGCGTGCCGAGCGTGATCTCGAAGCCGTTCGGGTAGCCGGCCTGGGCCAGGAGGTCCTTAGCCGCCTTCGGATCGTAGGCGACGACGGGGAAGTCCTTGGTCGTGCCGGCCAGCGGGAACGGCAGCAGCTCGCCCGCGCCCTGCGCCACCCCGCCCATCACCCGCTCGACGACGGCCTTGCGGTCGATCGCCTTGGACAAAGCCTCGCGCACGCGCCGGTCGAGCAGCGGGTTCTTGTCCGGCGGCGCAGCCTTGTCGGTGCCGCGGATCGTCGGCGTCTTCCAGCCCGGGCCGTCGAACTGGTCGAGGTGGATGTAGATGATGCGGTTCGACAGGCCCTTGGCGACGGTGAAGCCCGCCGCCTCGATCCGCGGCAGGTCCTGGATCGCCGGGTTCTCGATCAGGTCCGCGTCGCCGGCGAGCAGCGCCGCCACCCGCGGGCCGGTGGAGACGATCGGCTTCATCGTCACCGTGTCGAAGGCGGGCGCCGCGCCCCAGTAGGTCGGGTTCCGGGCCAGCACGACCTGGGTGCCGCGCACGTATTCCTTGAGCGCGTAGGGGCCGGTGCCGACGGCGACCTTGGGGTTGCCGAAATCGGTGGATTTCGGCGGCGTGCCCATGCCGGCGCACCCGCCCTTGGCGAAGGTGACCGGGCCGGGCGCGCCCGAGGCCTTGGCGCTGAGCATGCCGAGCGCGGTGATGTTGGTCGGCAGCAGCGGCAGCGGCTCGGCGGTCCTGATCACCACGGTCAGCGGATCGGGCGCGGTGACGCTCTCGAACGGCCGGACGAAGGTGGCGAAGGAGGAGGGCGAGTTCTCCACCAGCGGGATGCGGCAGAAGGTGTAGATCACGTCGTTGGCGGTGAACGGCGTGCCGTCCGAGAAGGTGACGTTCGGGCGCAGCCTGAACGTCCAGGTATGCGCGTCGTCGGCCGTCCAGGCGAGCGCCAGCGCGGGCAGCACCGTCATCGCGGGGTCGGTGGTGACCAGGCCCTCGAAGATGTGGCGCCGCAGCGCGTTGTTGGGGCCGAGGTTGTGGAAATGCGGGTCGATCGACGTGGCTTCCGCGGCGAGGCCGATGCGCAGGTCGCGCGCCGCGGCGCCCAGCGGCCCGCCCGCGGATGCCAGCGCCCATCCGCACAGGACGGCGCGCGACAGGGTCCGGCACGGACGGCGGCGCGTCTCGATCATCGACGGTTCCGTGTAGAAGGAGCGGGCACGCAAGGGTGGCGCATCGACGGCGCGAGAGCATTTTCGAGCGAGGCGGCGTCCGCCTCGCGTGAAGACAATGCGATCCCGCACCCTGGATAGAGCCTGTTTCGTGATCCATCGATCACGGGACAGGCTCTAGCGTCAATCGTGCCAATCCTCGGGTCGGAGCGTTTTCAGGCGGGGCGGATGCCGTCTCGCGTGTGACGATGCGACCCCACAAGACGTGCGACCCGGTTTCGCGATCCGAGGATCATGGGCCAGGCTCGCGCCACACCGGTCAAGGACACGCGCAATGGGTATGAAGACGACGTTCGTGGTCCAGACCTTCGTGGTCAAGCGCAAGCGCCTGGTGCCCGGCGACCGCGAGGTGGCGCCGACCGAGAGCGGGGCGCTGAAGAAGGCGGAAGCCATGTCCGGGCGGATGCCCGGCACCGCGGCGCTGAAGGTGGTGGCCGACGACGAGACCGGCGAGCTGGAAAGCGCGACGATCCTGGCGAGCTTCGGCGAGGTGCCCGAGGACTTCGCGGAGAGCCTGCAGGGCGGCTGAATGACGCCGGAAACGCGAAAGGCGGAGCGGGCCGCCCGGCCCGCTCCGCCTCCATCAGGGTCCGCGCGGCCTTCAGCGGCCGCTGGGCGCCGCGCCGCTGCCGGTGGTGCCGTTGCCGCTGCCGCTGCCGGCGGGCGAGCCCGCGGTGCTGGTCGAGGGGCCGCCGCTGGCGCCGGGGGGCGGCGCACCGGCGCCCGGGGCCATGGTGCCCGAGCCGCCCATGGTGCCCGAACCGCTCATGGTGCCGCCGGTCGATCCCGCCGTGCCCGCGCCGCTGCCCGAATTCACGGTGCCGCCCGCGCTGGGCCCGGCGCCCGGGCTGCCGGTCTGGGCGAAGGCGGTGCCGCCGAGCGGCAGGATCAGGCAGGTGGCGAGCGCGAGAATCTTGTACGACATCAAGTTTCCTCCTGGTTTCTATACGGGAGCAACGGTGTCGCGGCCGGCTTGTTCAATATCGATCGCTGCAGCCGCAGGTTCGGGCCGCCCCCGGGCGGCCTCGCACGGCGGCCCTGATCGCCCCTTCCATCCTCCCCCGTGCCGCCCGGCGCTTTGACACGGGGGAAGGCATCGCGGACACGGTAGAAAGGCATCGCAGGCACGGGAAAGGCATGGCGCGACCCGCCGGCGCCGACGGGGAGCCCCGCCGCATGATCGAGCCCAAACCGGTCTTCGACGACCTCACCGCCTTCCACCTCGCCCGCGGCATCGCGCGCTGGGGCTGGACCGTGGGGGCGCACAGCTACGGCAATCCGCGGGTGCTGGAGCCGGAATCGGCCCGGCTCCACATCGGCCGGTTCTGCTCGATCGGGCCGAACGTCACCATCGCGCTCGGCAACCACCGCACCGACCTCGTCACCACCTACCCGTTCAAGGCGCTCGCCGCCTTCTGGCCGAACGCGGCGGCCGGCGCGCACGACCACGCCACCCGCGGCGACGTCGTCCTCGGCGACGAGGTCTGGCTCGGGGCCAACGGCACGATCCTGTCGGGCGTCACCATCGGCAGCGGCGCCGTGGTCGGCGCGGGCGCGGTGGTGCGCCGCGACGTGCCGCCCTACGCCGTCGTCACCGGAAACCCGGCGACCGTCCTGCGCTACCGCTTCGATCCGGAGACCATCGCGCGCCTGCTGGAGGTGTGCTGGTGGGCCTGGGACGACGCCCGAATCGCGGACCACCTGCCGCTGATCCTCGGCGCCGACATCGCGGCGTTCCTGGCGCGGGCCGAGGCCGCGCCGAAGCGCCCGCGCCGGCCGCGAAAGCCGAAACCCGCCGGATGAGCGCCGGCCGGCGCGCGAGCCGCGCCGTTGCGCGCGGGGGCCGGTTCTCGCTATCCCTCCCGGCACCACCCCCGGCCGCCGCAGCCCGGCACGAAGGACCGAATGCAAGCCGCACCGACGCCCACGGACATCCTCGCCACGCTGGTGGCGTTCGACACCACCAGCGCGCTGACGAACCTGCCGCTGGTCGACTGGGTCCAGGATTTCGCGGGCTCGCACGGCGCCGCGGTCGAGCGGGTGATGGACGAGACGGGGGAGAAGGCCGCCCTGTGGATCACGGTCGGGCCGGCCGGCGTGCCGGGCTACGTGCTCTCCGGGCACAGCGACGTGGTGCCGGTGGCCGGCCAGGACTGGAGCCACGACCCGTTCCGGCTGACCGAGGCCGACGGCCGGCTCTACGGGCGCGGCACCTCGGACATGAAGGGGTTCGTCGCCGTCTGCCTCGCGCTCCTGCCGGAGATGGCGGCGGCGCCCCTCGTCCGGCCGCTCCACCTGGCCCTGTCCTACGACGAGGAGGTCGGCTGCCTCGGCGTGCGCCCGCTGATCGCGCGGATGCGGGCGATGGGCCTCGCGCCGCTGGGATGCTTCGTCGGCGAACCGACCGGGATGGCGGTCGTCACCGGGCACAAGGGCAAGCACGCCGCCCGCGTCACCTTCCGCGGCAAGGCCTGCCACTCGGCGCTGGCGCCGGCCGGCGTCAACGCGGTCGAGTACGCCGCGCGCTTCATCCTCCACGTCAGGCAGATGGCCGACGCGCTGGCGGCGTCCGGCGCGCGCGATCCGCTCTACGACGTGCCCCACACCACCGGGCTCAGCAGCGTCGTCCACGGCGGCACCGCCCTCAACATCGTGCCGGACCGCTGCAGCGTCGACTTCGAGTTCCGGGCCATCGGCGCGGACGATGCCGGTGCGCTGGCCCGGCGCGCGATCGCCTTCGCAACCGAGACCCTCGCCGCGGAGATGGCCGCGCGCGATCCCGCCTGCGGCGTCGCGGTCGCCCCGCTGATCGATTATCCCGGCCTCGAGACCGCGGCCGATTCCGCGCTGGTGACGCTGGCCAAGCGGCTCGCCGGCCGCAACGGCCACGCCAAGGTCTCGTTCGGCACCGAGGGCGGGCTGTTCCAGGCGCTCGGCGACGTGCCGGCGGTGGTGGTCGGCCCGGGCTCGATCGCCCGCGCCCACAAGGCCGACGAATTCATCACGCGCGCCGAGCTCGACGCCTGCGCCGCCTTCGTGCGCCGGCTGATCGCGGAGAGCTGCGCCGGGTGAAGGGCCGCTCAGGCGGCGCAGGACGCGCGCCTGGGTCGATCCGGCGATCGACGCGGCGTCGGGCGGCCCTATCTGTCCGACCGAAGCATTCGATCGCGCATCCTTCCCGCCGTCATTCCGGGGCGCCGCAGGCGAGCCCGGAATCCAGATCCGCCGACGGAGCAAGCCGGGTCACACCCGGCTGCTCTGGATTCCGGGCTCTGCTTCGCAGCTCCGGAATGACGTTCGGGGGACGGTCGGCGAAAGGATGCGCTCTCCGACAGGAAACCCCATGCGCCAGAACAAGCTCGGCCGGACCGGCCTCTTCGTCTCGGAACTCTGCCTCGGCACGATGACCTTCGGCGGCGGGGAAGGGATGTGGCGGCAGATCGGTGCGCTCGACCAGGCGGAGGCCGAACGCCTCGTCGGCCGCGCGATCGATGCCGGGATCAATGTCGTCGACACCGCCGACGTCTACGCCGAGGGCCTGTCCGAGCAGATCACCGGCCAGGCGTTGAAGGCCCTCAAGGTGCCGCGCGAGAACGTGGTCGTCGCGACCAAGGCCTACGGCCCGACGGGGCCGGGCGCGAACAGCCGCGGGGCCTCGCGGGTGCATCTGCTCGACGCGGTGAAGGCCAGCCTGAAGCGGCTGCAGCTCGACCACATCGACCTCTACCAGATCCACGGCTTCGACCCGGCGACCCCGATCGAGGAGACGGTGCGGGCGCTCGACATCCTCGTCCAGCACGGCCACGTCCGCTACGTCGGCGTCTCGAACTGGGCGGCCTGGCAGATCGTGAAGGCGCTCGGCATCTCCGAGCGCGAGGGGCTGGCCCGCTTCGAGAGCCTGCAGGCCTACTACACGCTGGCCGGCCGCGACCTCGAGCGCGAGATCGTACCGATGCTCCGGAGCGAGCGCCTCGGCCTGATGGTCTGGAGCCCGCTCGCCGGCGGCCTGCTCTCGGGCAAGTATTCCGGCGACGCCGCCGGCGAGGGCCGGCGCGCCGCCTTCGACTTCCCGCCGGTCGAGCGCGGCCGCGCCGAATCCTGCATCGACGCGATGCGGCCGATGGCGGCCGCCCGCAACGTCTCGATCGCGCAGATCGCGCTGGCGTGGCTGCTGCACCGGCGCGTGGTGTCGAGCGTCATCGTCGGCGCCAAGCGCCTCGACCAGCTCGACGACAACATCGCCGCAACGCAGATCGAGCTGAGCGAACCCGAGCTCGACGCCCTCGACGCGGTCAGCGTGCTGCCGCGCGAATACCCGGGCTGGATGTTCGAGACGCAGGGCGCGCGCGCCAAGCAGCTGGCCGAGGCCGGGCGCAGGAATGCGCGCTAGCGAGAACCGACGGGTGCCGGCCGGCGATCTCCGCATCCCGGCCGCCATTGCCACGGCGGGGGTCGAGGCCTAGCTCGTGCGGGCCCCCTGAGAGGGCCGGCGCCGGGAATACCGGCGCGCGCCGCCTATCGTCGGAGACGCCCATCATGATCCGGACCCTCGCTCTGCCCGTCCTCGCGCTCGTCGCCGGCACGGTGCCGGGCTACGCCATCGACGTCGCCAAGACCGCCACGGTCGCCGCCCCGCCCGCCAAGGTCTGGCAGGCCATCGGCGACTTCTGCGGCATCGGCGACTGGCACCCGGCGGTGGAGAAGTGCGCGCTGTCCGAGAAGGACGGCATGAAGGTCCGCACCCTCTCGCTCAAGGGCGGCGGCACCCTCGTCGAGGAGCAGGTCTCCCGCGACGACAAGGTGATGAGCTACACCTACACGATCCTGTCCGGCCCGCTGCCGGTCTCCGACTACAAGTCGACGCTCTCGGTGGCGCCGGACGGCACCGGCTCGAAGCTGAGCTGGACCGGGACCTTCAACGCCAAGGGCGCCCCGGACACCGTCGCCACCGACGCGATCTCCGGCATCTACGAGTCGGGCCTGAAGGCCATCGCCGACAAGGCGAAGTAGGCCGGTTCGGTCGACGAACGAGCTGTTCCCTCCCCCCTCTGCGGGGGAGGGTGGCGGGCGAAGCGGGTCGGGAGAGGGGAACGACCTCTCCGGACAACGCGCTCCCCTCTCCCGACCCTCGCTGACGCGAGGCCCACCCTCCCCCGCAGAGGGGGGAGGGAAACCGCGAACGGCGTTCGCGGATCGAGCACCACAATCGAAGCCTACGATTGACCGCCCGGCGGCGCGGGCTCAAAAACCGTCCGGCGCAAGCTGCGCCGTGTCAGGGAAAGCCGCCCGTGCCGACCAAGATTTCCGGATTCTCGCTCGCCGCCCTCCTCGCCGCCGCCGCGCTCGGCGGGTGCCAGCAGAAGGCCGCGGCGCCCGCCGTCGCCGTCGCGGCGGCGCCGGCCCCCGTGGTGCTGCCGCAGGGCTCCGGCTGCGGCCCGGCGATCGGCCGGACCCAGGCCGTGGTCGACAGCGACGTCGCCACCGGCAACCTCAACAAGCCGGTCGGCGACCGGTTCAGCGCGGACCTCGCCCATGCCTCGGCAGCCTGCGCCGCCGGCCGCGACGGCGAGGCGCTGCACCTGCTCGCCGCCGCCAAGAGCCGCTACGGCTACCCGTAGGCCTCGTCCGGCGCGATGGTCCGGCGCGCGGCCGGGCCGATCGCACATCGCCCGACAGCAGGACGGCGCACCGCTCGCGGATGCGCCGTCCTGCGTTTCAGACCTGCCGCGGGCTCCGATCGAGCCCGCAACGTCCGCTCAGCGGCCGCCGCCGCTGCCGGTCGAGCCGATGCGCGAGGGCTGGCCCTCGTTGCCGGAGGCGGCCGAGTCGGTGGCGATGCCGTCGGCGGCGCGGCCGGTCGGCGAGTAGGTGGCGGCGCCTTCCTCGCCGGTCGAGTTGGTCTGGCGCGTGACCACGCCCGGCGCGCCCGGCGGCACGACGACGGTGGTGCCGGTCGGCGTCTCGATGACCTGGGCGACGGCGGGGGCGGCGACGCCGAGCGCGAGGGCGGCGGCGAGGGTGAGCTTGATCATGGGGGTGGGGCCTGGACGAGGGGACGGCGCATCGAGCGCCTGAGCCCGGACAACGTCGATTGCGCGCAATCGGTCCATGCGCGCGCGCGATGGACGTTATGACGCCGCCCGGTGCGGAAGGGGGAAACCGCGCCGCCGGCGCCTCGCCTCCGGCGGCGGAGCGGCGCTCAGGTCACGAAGAGCGGGTTCAACCCGGCCTTGTGGAAGCCGTCCTCGGCGATCTTCAGGTCGAGGCCGTAGGAGGCGACGTCGTCCGCGACGGGGTCGAGCGCCGGGTCGCGGTGCTGGTGCAGGTGCTTGATGTAGCTGTGGCAGGTGCCGCAGGTTTCGACCTGGATGTCCTTCGAGAGCTCGTCGAGGCTCTGGTAGGTGATCGCCTCGCCCGAGCCGCAGGCGGTGCAGCGGATGCGGACGTGATTCCACTGGCTGCCGCAGAGCGAGCAGGCGAGGTAGCGCGCCTTGTCGGCCGGGGTCCAGGCGACGATCAGGCTCGCCACGGGAGCGCCGCCGCAGGCCGGGCAGACGCCGTCGGCCACCGGCTTCAGCGCCGACCGGTCGAGGCGGGCGGCGGCCTCCGACAGGCAGAGCTGGAGCGCGGCCGCGACGAACACGCATTCGGCCATGCGCTCGACCGGGAACGCGCCCTCGAACACCTGCACGCCGAGATCGAGGCGATCCTCCGGCGATGCGGATCGCAGCGCCGCCGCCGCGTCGTGGGCGGCCTGCGGCGCCGGCCCGAGGTCGAGGGCGGCGAGCAGCCCGTCCAGGCAGGCCAGGAAGGCGCCGGGCGCCTCCAGGCTGTGGCGCGAGAGCGGCGGCATGCCGTGCTCGAGCCGCAGGGCGCGGTCGGCATTCGGCTCGGTCTCGGGCTGCGGCACCTGTCCGGCGCGGGCGGCCTGAACCGAGGCCTGCGCCGTGGCGATGCGGGCGAGCAGGTCGAGGTAGCCGCCCATCGGATGGTCGGGGGCGAGGCGCTGCAGCCGCAGGGCGCGGTTCGCGAACAGGTCGGCCGGGACGGGGAGCTGGACGAAGGGCACCGAGCCGGCGATGCCGATCCGGTCCGGATCGGGCTGCAGCTCGTGCAGCTTCTGGCGTTTCGGGGTTTTACCGGCGGTGTCGGCGGGATCTTGCGCGGCGGGATCTTGCCCCGCGGGCTCGGCCGCGGGGGTGCGCTTGAAGAAACGGGCCAAGGCGTCAGTGCCCGCGCTTGTCGGTGGAGCCGCGCTGGCGCTTGCCGCCGGCGATCTGCCGGAACCACTTGCGGTGGTGGCGATAGGCCCAGCCGCCGGTGACGGTGCCGCGCACCATCGCCCGGCCGGTGCCGCGCACCCAGATGCCGGCGTAGATGTGCACGACGATGATCGCGATGGCGACGACCGCGGCGAGCGAGTGCGCCAGCAGCGCCCAGCGCTTCGTCTCGATGACGGTGTACTGGTAGAAGTACTGGTCCCAGATCACCAGCCCGGTGACGAACATGATCCCGATCAGCGCGGTCTGGCCCCAGAACACGCCCTTCTGGCCGGCATTATACTTGCCGAGCTCGGGCAGCCGGTCCTCGCGGTTGGTGACCACGTCGCCGATCTTCATCGACCAGGCGACGTCGTCCTTGTTGGGGATGTTGAGCTTCCAGAAGCGCAGGAACAGCAGCGCGAAGCTGACCGCCAGCGCCACGCCGAACCACGGGTGGATCGCCCGCGTCGCCTGGCCCCCGCCGAAGATGCCGGTGAGCGAGAACAGGTACGGCGTGAACATCGCCAGGCCGGAGAGGGTCAGCAGGGTGAACAGGATCGCGGTGATCCAGTGGTTGACGCGCTGCAGGCCGGTGTAGCGGGGAACGTAGAGGATCTCCGGCGCCTCGTGCACCTCGCGCAAGGGGCGGGCATCGCCGTCTCGGATGTCGGTGTGAACGGTCATCGGGTCTGCTTCTCTCGACCTGGAGCATCGTCCACGATCTCCCGATCGCGGACAAGGCTCGCGCTTATCGTAGGGCCGCGTCGTCCTCGCGCGCCGGGATCCACCGCGCGCGATCGATGCGCCCGTGGCCCCGAACGGGAGCCGGAAGGCCGGCGCACCTTCGGCGCCGGCCTCCCGTGACCGTCAGTGCGGCCGGGCCTCGCCGCTCTCGGCGTCGCGGCGCTTCTCGTGGTCGTACTCGATCGCCTCTTCCTCCTCCTCGGCGACGACCTCGTTCGGCCCCGCCGTGACGTAGTGGAAGAACCCGGCGACCGCCGCGAAGCCCATCGCGGCGAGCCCGAACACCTTGGCGCCGCCCTTCCAGAAGGCGACCAGCGGCGAGATCTTCGGGTCGAGCGGCAGGCCGGCATAGAGCTGCGGCTTGTCGGCGTGGTGGAGCACGTACATCACGTGCGTGCCGCCGACGCCGGCCGGGTCGTACAGGCCGGCATGCTCGAAGCCGCGCGACTTGAGGTCCTCGACCCGGTCGTGCGCCTGCTCGATCATCGCGGCCTTGGTGCCGAACATGATCGAGCCGGTCGGGCACGCCTTGGCGCAGGCGGGCGCCTGGCCGACGGCGACCCGGTCCGAGCACAGCGTGCACTTGTACGCCTTGTGGTCCTTCTCGGAGATGCGCGGGATGTTGAACGGGCAGCCCTTCACGCAGTAGCCGCAGCCGATGCAGTTCTCCTCGATGAAGTCGACGATGCCGTTGGAGTACTGCACGATCGCGCCGGGGGACGGGCACGCCTTCAGGCAGCCCGGATCGGTGCAGTGCATGCAGCCGTCCTTGCGGATCAGCCATTCGAGGTTGTTGGTCGCCTCGTTCTCGTACTCGGTGAACCGCATCAGGGTCCACGTCTTGGGCGTGAGGTCGTGCGGGTTGTCGTAGACGCCGACGTTGACGCCGACGTCGTCGCGCAGGTCGTTCCACTCCTCGCAGGCCGACTGGCAGGCCTTGCAGCCGATGCACTTCGACACGTCGATGAGCTTGGCGACCTCCATGTGCGAGCGGATGGCCGGCGGCGTCTCCGTGGAGGCGGAGCGCTGCCGGATGTCGAGGGAGCTGTAATCGGCCATGGTCTGATGCTCCCCTTACGCGACGGCGTCAGCAGGAGGCGTCGTCGCCTCGATGTTGACGAGCCACGCCTTGAACTCGGGCGTCTCGGTGTTGGCGTCGCCGACCACCGGGGTGAGCGAGTTCGGGTGCCATCCTTTCTTCGTCTGGCCCATGAAGCCCCAATGCTGCGGGATGCCGACCACGTGGACGGCCTTCCCGTCGCACATCAGCGGCTTGATGCGCTTGGTGACGACCGCCTTGGCCTTGAGCGAGCCGCGCTTGGACCAGACCCGGACCCAGCCGCCCTTGACGATGCCCTTCTCCTTCGCAAGCTGCTCGGAGATCTCGACGAAGGCCTCCGGCTGGAGGATCGCGTTGATCCGGGCGTGCTTGGTCCAGCCGTGGAAGTGCTCGGTCAGCCGGTAGCTCGTCGCCGCGTAGGGGAACTCCTCCGAGGTGCCGAGATCGGCCAGGTCGTCCTTGAAGATCCGCGACGCCGGGTTGCCCTTCACCCGCGGGAACGGGATGTTGGCCATCGGCGACTCGAACGGCTCGTAGTGCGTCGGGAACGGCCCGTCGCGCATCAGGCCGCGGGTCCACAGGCGGGCGACGCCCTCCTGGTTGAGGATGAACGGGCCGACGCCCTTATCGGGGGCGACGGTGACGCCGTAATCCGGCACGTCGAAGCCGACCCACTGCTTGCCGTTCCACTCGATGAGCTTCTTCTTCTCCGACCACGGCTTCCCTTCCGGGTCGCACGAGGCGCGGTTGTAGAGCACGCGGCGGTTGGCCGGCCAGGCGAAGGCCCAGTTCGGCGCGATGCCGCGGTCGCCGGGATCGGTGTTGTCCCGGCGGGCCATGGTGTTGCCCTTCTCCGTGTAGCAGCCCGAGTAGACCCAGCAGCCGCAGGCCGTGGTGCCGTCGTCCTTGAGCTGGGCGAAGCCGTCGACCTGACGCCCGGCCGGCAGGGTCTGCCCGTCGAGGCCCGGCGTCGGGGCGAGCGTGTAGCCGTTCAGCTCGCGCGCGAGCTCGACCGGGGTCGGCTCGTGGGCGATCGCGTAGTTCCAGGTCAGGTTGAGCATCGCGTCCGGGAAGGCGCCGCCCTCCTTCTGGTACATCTCCTTCATGCGCAGGAAGATGCCCGCCATGATGTCGATGTCGGGCTTGCACTCGCCCGGCGCGTCCTGGGCCTGCCAGTGCCATTGCAGCCAGCGGCTGGAGTTGGAGAGCGAGCCCTCCTCCTCGGCGAACAGCGTCGTCGGCAGCTCGAACACCTCGGTCTGGATCGAGGCGGTGTCGACGTCGTTGTACTCGCCGTGGTTCTCCCAGAACCGCGCGGTCTCGGTCTTGAGCGGATCCATCACCACGATGAACTTCATCTTGGAGAAGGCTTCCGTCATCTTGGCGCGATTGGGGAACGACAGCAGGGGGTTGAAGCCCTGGATGATGTACCCGGTCATCTTGCCTTGCTTCGCCAGCTCGAAGCCGCGCAGCACGTCGTAGGTCGGCACGTCGAGCTTGGGCAGGTAGTCGTAGGCCCAGTCGTTCTCCTTGGTCGCCTTCTCGCCCCACATCGCCTTCTGGAACGAGACGAAGAACTTGTTGTAGTTCGACCAGTAGCTGGTCTGGCCCGGGCGCAGCGGCTTGAACTGCCGCTTCTCGGCGTAGGACTGGTAGGTCGGCTCCTTCTCGATCGGGATGTTCAGGTAGCCGGGGATGAGGTTCGACATCAGCCCGATGTCGGTCAGCCCCTGGATGTTGGAGTGGCCGCGCAGCGCCTGCATGCCGCCGCCCAGCATCCCGATGTTGCCGAGCAGGGTCTGCACGATGCACATCGAGCGGATGTTCTGCGAGCCCTTCGAGTGGTGGGTCCAGCCGAGCGCGTAGAGCGAGGCCATCGTCCGGTCGGGCGTCGAGGTCGTGGCGATGAGCTCGCAGACCTTGAGGAAGGTCTCCTGCGGCGAGCCGCAGATCCGCGACACCATCTCGGGCGTGTAGAGCGCGACGTGCTTCTTCAGGAGTTGCATGACGCAGCGCGGGTGCTGCATCGTCTCGTCGACGACCGCGTAGCCGTCCGGACCGATCTCGTAGTCCCAGGTCGACTTGTCGTAGTCGCGCTTCTCCGGATCGTAGCCGGAGAACAGCCCGTCCTGGAAGTCGTAGCCCTCGCGCACGACATAGCCGGCGTTGGAATACGCCGCGACGTAGCGGTGCTGCAGCTTGTCGTTGTCGAGCAGGTACTTGGCCACGCCCGACAGGAACGCGATGTCGGTCCCCTGGCGGATCGGGCAGTACAGGTCGGCCACCGACGCGGTGCGCGTGAAGCGCGGGTCGACGACGATCAGCTTGGCGTTGTTGTGGGCCTTGGCCTCGACCACCCACTTGAAGCCGCAGGGATGCGCCTCAGCGGCATTGCCGCCCATGACGGTGATGACGTCCGCGTGCTTGATGTCCATCCAGAGGTTGGTCATCGCACCGCGGCCGAAGGAGGGCGCCAGACTGGCGACCGATGGGCCGTGTCAAACCCTGGCCTGGTTGTCGAAGACCAGGGCCCCCATGCTTCGGACCGTCTTGTAGGTCAGCCACGCGGTCTCGTTGGAGGTCGCGGAGGCGCCGAGGAAGCCCATCGTGGTCCAGCGGTTGACCGTGAGGTCGCCGTTCCTGGCCACGAAGTTCTTGTCGCGGTCCTCCTTCATCAGCCGGGCGATCCGCTCGAAGGCGAATTCCCAGGAGACGCGCTTGAACTCCTTCGCGCCGGCCTCGCGGTGCAGCGGGTACTTCGTCCGGGTCTCGGCCTGGATGAAGTCGAGCAGCGCCGAGCCCTTCGGGCAGAGCGTGCCGCGGTTGATCGGGTGATCGGGATCGCCCTCGACGTGCATCACCGCCGAGCGGGCGTTCTTCGACTTGTCGCCGAGGCTGTAGAGGATGATGCCGCAGGCGACCGAGCAGTAGGGGCAGGTGTTGCGGGTCTCGCGCATCTGCGCGAGCTTGAAGGGGCGCACCGCCGCCGCCATCGCCGGCTCGAGGCCGCCGAAGCCGAGGGCGCCGAGCGAGCCGCCCGCGAGGGTGACGGCGCCACCCTTCAGCAGGCCGCGGCGAGAGACCTGAATCGTCATCCGTCCATCCCGATCAGAACTGGAGTTATTCCAGCATGCATCCCAGGATTGGCGCGCCGAGGCAAGTGCGGTTCCGTGACACAGATCGTCGGTCTGTCGCCGTCGGGGCCGCCACGATTTGCCGGCCCGATCCATCCCGCGGCGGCTGCAATATTTTGCCGGGCCCGAGCCCGGCCGAAGCAAGACTTGGTTTAAGGACGTCTTACTTGGACGGCGAGGCGGGGTTCTGACCCGAGGGGCCCGGGGTGCGGTGATCGAGCGGCGCCTGCGGCTCGGTGCCGGAGGAGGACCCGGTCGAGGCGCCCGGCACGTCGCGGTTGCGGTTCTCGGCCGTCGCGTTGCCGCCGGGATTGGGCGCGTCCTTGGCCGCCGATTCCTCCCGCGGCACGGGGGCCTGGCTCCAGCCGTCGTTGGCGCTGCGGGACTTGTCGCCCATCGCGTCGACGCCCTTGATCTCGCCGGGCTTGGTCTGGGCGTGCCCGGGGGTGCAGGCGAGCGCGATCGCCAGGGCGGCGGCGGCGGAGATGAGGCGGGGGAGGAGCACGCGCGGGGTCCGGGGTTCTGGATCGGGGAATCGACGGGATCTCAACCGGCCAACAATCCCCCGCCGCGCACGGTTCCGATTCCGCGACATCTGCGGCCTGCCGGTGACGAGGCCTTAACCAAGCTTTGCCATTCTGCCGGGATGTCGGAATGGCGTGAGGGTCCGGTGGTCATGGCGAAGCCGCAGACGTCCCGGCCGGGCGAGACGCCCCAGACCCAGCCGCCGCTGAACCCGAGCGTGCGCCGCCACCTCGGCCAAAACCTGCGCAACCTCTACGCCGACACCCTCTCCGCCCCGGTGAGCGAGCGCCTCGAAGCGCTGATCGCGCAGCTGGACCGCCCGAAGGACTGAGGAAGACTCGGCGCAAGGGTCTTCGCTCTGCGACTCGGTTTCCGGGGGTCGCCTGGGGGTGGCGAGCGGCCGAAAAGCTGCCGTTCGACCATCGGCCTGGGCCGGCGCCGCGATCCGCGCGCTCATGGGCCGGAAGGCGCCATGCTCCGCAAAGCCGTGCCGACGGCCGGTGCCCGCGCACGGGCACCGGTGCGGGCGTCGCCGAGGTCGCGGGCGCGCAGGGCAAGGATCGCGGGCGCGTAGGGACAAGACGGTCGGTCACCCCGGCTCGCGCAGGTTCGTGAAGTTCGCGACGATGCCGGGCGCCCGGCTGCCCTTCCGGGACGAGGCCATCAACCGGACGTGGTAGCGGGCGCCGTCCGCGCCCTCGATCGTCCGTTCGGAGGGCCGGCGCGTCGCCAGCACCGTCGGGATCTCGTCCGATAGCCACGTCAGGGCGATCGGCGCCGAGAAGTTGCGCAGGGACCGGCCGACGTCGCTCGGCTGCAAGCCGAAGATCTGCGCCGCGGCACGGGTGAACATGCGGATGTGGAGATCCGGCGTGAGGAGCACGCTAGCGACGTTCATGCCCTCGAACAGCGTGGCCTGGTCGTCGCTCAGCTGATCGATCGCCTCGATCTTCGACGTCAGCTCGACGTTCATCGTCTGAAGCTCTTCGTTCAGAGACTGCGTCTCCTCCTTCGCGGCCTCGAGCTCCTCGTTGGCGGCCTGCATCTCCTCGTTGACGGAGTACAGCTCCTCGTTCGAGGATTTGAGCTCCTCGAGGGAGGTCTCGTACTCCTCGATCACGGATTGGAGCCGCTCGCGCGTGCTGCTCAGCTCGCGCTCCAGGCCGTGGATCGCCGCGTCCCGATCGTCGGCTTCCAGAGCCTGCCGCCGCTCCTTCTCGACGGGGGCGGCGGCCTCGTCGAACACCACCAGGAACAGCGGCTCCGTCTCGCTCGGCGTGTGGAGCGGCTTGACGACCAGGGTGATCGTCTGCAGGCGCCCGTCCGGAAGCTCGACGCCGATGCTGTCGCGCACGACCCGGGTGTTGCCCTCGATCGCCTCACGCAGGGCCGTCCGGAGATCCAGCCGCAGGCCCTTGCGCGCCATCGCGGCCAGCTCCCGGGTCGGCTGGCCGGGCACGACCTCCAGATGATCGCCGATCCGCGACGAGTAATGCACGGCCTCGCCCGTCCGCGTCACGACCGCGTGGGGGGGCGTGAACTCCGACAGCATCAGCGTCTCGACCGTGTGCCGCAGGGCCGCGTGCGTCTTCACGTTGCGCCGGTGCGGATGGCCGGTCCCCACGAAGACCGCCGTGTCCGGCCCGGACATCGGCGGCAACCGGGCCGGCGGGATCGCGTCCCGCGCCTGGAAGATGCGGTGCCGCTTGTCGATCGTCTCGAACAGGTCCTCGAAGCGCGTCACGTTCTCGGCCATGCCGATGAACAGGTAGCCGCGCGGGCGCAGGGCGTAGTGCAGCACCGGCATCAGCTGCTGCTGGGCATCGACGCCGAGGTAGATCAGCAGGTTTCGGCACGAGACGAGATCGAGGCGCGAGAACGGCGGGTCGCGCAACACGCTGTGCGGGGCGAAGGTGCACAGGTCGCGCACGGCCTTCTTGACCACCGCGCTGTCGCCCTCGACGACGAAGTGCTGCGCGACCCGCTCGGGCGAGACGGCGGACAGGTAGGTCCTCGGGTAGAGGCCGGTCCGGGCGACCGTGAGCGAGCGCTCGTCGATGTCGGTGGCGAAGATCTGCACGCGCGGCGGATCCGCCAGGGTGAGCATGTGCTCGCGCAGGAGGATGGCCAGGGAGTAGACCTCCTCGCCGGTCGAGCAGGCCGGCACCCAGACCCGCACGATCTCGGTCGCCGCGCGCGCATCGAGAAGCTTCGGGATGACGTGGGTGGCGAGCGCCTCGAAGGCGGCGGCGTCGCGGAAGAAGTTCGTCACGCCGATCAGCAGATCCCGGAACAGCGCCCCGACTTCCGCCGGGTCGGCACGCAGCCGCTTGAGGTAGGCGTCCGGCCCGGCCGCCCCGACCACGCCGATGCGCCGCTGCAGGCGGCGCACGAAGGTGTTGGGCTTGTAGCCCGAGAAGTCGTGCCCGACCTGCGAGCGGAGGATGACGAAGATCTCAGCAAGCAGCTCGGCGTCGAGCTCCTGCGCGGCCGGGTCGGCCTGGGCCTCCCGCGCGGCGGTGCTGTGCGCGGCGATCCGGTCGCCCATCCGTTCGGCCGGCTCGCCGAAATCGACGAAGCCGGTGCGCAGCGAGCTGAGCGGCATGTCGGGGGTCTCGGGCCCGAAGCCGTCCAGGGTCTGGGCCAAGGTCAGGCCGCCGTGCTCCTTGATCGCCTTGATGCCGATGGCGCCGTCCCCGTCGCCGCCGGACAGGATCACGCCGACCGCGCGCTCGCCCTGGTCGAGGGCCAGGGCCGTCAGGAAGATGTCGACCGGCTTGGTCTCGCGGACCTTCGGCTCGAGCGGCCTCAACGTCAGCCGGCCGTCCACGATGCCCATGACGAAACCGCCCGGCATGACGTAGATGCGGCCCGGTCGGACCGGCGCGCCGTCGGTGGCGGTCTCGACCTCCAGCGGCGTGAACCGGGCCAGGACGTCCGGGAGCAGGCTCTTGTGGTCCCGGCTGAGATGCGTGACGATGACGAAGGCTGCCCCGAGCGTCTCCGGCACCCCGCGGAAGAAGCCCTGCATCGCTTCGATGCCGCCCGCGGACGCGCCGATGCCGACGATCGGAAAGTGGTCGTGGTCCATCACGATGTTCTGAGCCTTCGGATCGATACAATGCCGTTCGTCGGGTCCCAGCATCCTGCGTTCTCGCCCGATGTCGAGGACGGCCGTGCGGATCAGCTGTCGTGCGTGGCCTCCTGCACGACGTAGGCGAGGCAGCGGGCCCGGGCCTCGGGGCTCTTCAGCCGCACGAACAGCCGCAGCAGCGCCACCACTTCGGGGAGATGATCCAGGCCCGCCACGGCGGTTTCGGTGTCCGGTGCCCGAGCCGGGTCGGCGGTCAGGAAGGTCGCCACCGGAACGCCCAGCGACCGGGCGATGCGGACCAGCGCACCGGGGTCGTCGTCCTGCAGGTCGTCACCGTTCATCATGACCGTCCGCCGATCCCCGCGCCGCGGCGATCAATGCACGGCGATCCCGGCCACGCGCGGTCCCATCACGCCGGCGATGCGACGCCCGACATGATGGAGCACGTGACCGAGGAGCAGGCGGGTCTGGGTGTCGGGGTCGTCTTCCGCGGCCTCGTAGGCCTCGATGAGGGACGCCACCAATTGGTTCGACGGGCCGGGGGCGTCGTCCGTGCAGGATGCGAGAGGCCCCGCAGCGGTCTGCTCCCGGGAGCGTAGGACGAGCGCGCGCGAGGCCTGGAGCGTCCGCCGCGTCTCCTCGGCCATGGCGCGCAGCTCACGGGCCACCTCAAGGCACCGATCTGCTCGTGAGCGGTCTATCATCGGCGCTCCGGTTTCCGTCCCATGCCCGCACATGGACGACTTCCGTGCGGCAGATCGGAAGGTGCACGCAATTTATAGATGTGGCAATCCGACGATTGCGTTCGAGGGCGATCGGGAGGACCGAATGTCAGCATGCAAGGCAGGTCGGCTTTCGCATCCATCGAGCAGACGCAAGTACAAGTCCCGCGTTCCCAAGTCGTCGCTCCATGCGCGGCCCGGAAGCGGACCGTCCGGCCTTGCCATGGGTCGTGCGCGGGCGCGACGGCGACGTCCGCTTCCGGTGGACCTGCGCGCGCGCGTCAGGTCCACCGGGCGCCCTTCATCGGCGGCGGCCTCCCGGAGCCGTACGGCCCGAGCCGACATCGGAACCGTGGCCGGCCGGCACGCGGGCTCGGCCCGGCCGCGACGAAACGGCCGGTGCCAGGGATCGCACCGGATCCGGCCCTTCCGCCCGCCCGGAATTTGGAATGGTTTGCAGTTTCGTGCACCTTAGGCGTGAATCGGGCACGCCATCCGGAACGCCAAGAAGGCCGGACGCCCGACGGTGGAGGAAACATGAACGAAATCGTCAAGCCGGACTCCCTGATCGTCGCGGAGGCCGAGAGCCTGACCGAGACCTTCTTCGGCGGCTGCCCGCACGATTGCCCGGACACCTGCTCGATGCTGTTCGAGGTGAAGGACGGGGAGCTGCTCGGCGTGCGGGGCAACCCGGACCATCCGATGACCCGCGGCGGCCTCTGCGTGAAGCTGAAGGACTACGAGAAGCGCCACTACCATCCCAACCGGCTGCTCTACCCGATGAAGCGCGTCGGCCCGAAGGGCGCGAAGCAGTTCGCGCGCATCACCTGGGACGAGGCGCTCGACACCATCGTCACGCGCTGGAAGGCGATCATCGACCAGCACGGCCCCGAGGCGATCGCGCCCTACAGCTACCTCGGCAACCAGGGCCTCGTGCACGGCTTGAACGGCGGCGACGCCTTCTTCAACCGCATGGGCGCCACCGTGACCGAGCGCACCTTCTGCGGCGAGGGCTCCTGCACCGCGTGGCTGCTCACCGTCGGCCCGACCGCCGGCCTCGACCCGGACAGCTACATCCACTCCAAGTACATCGTGATCTGGGCCTGCAACTCGGTCTCGACGAACCTGCACCACTGGGCCATCGTCAAGGACGCCCAGAAGAAGGGGGCCAAGGTCGTCGTCATCGACACCTACGCCTCGCGCACCGCCAAGGCGGCCGACTGGCACATCGCCCCGAAGCCCGGCACCGACGGCGCGCTCGCCATGGCGCTGATCAACTCGATCATCGCGCAGGGCCTCGTCGACCAGGACTACGTCGACAACCACACGGTCGGCTTCGCGGAGCTGAAGGAGCGGGCCGCGCCCCGCACGCCGGAATGGGCCGCCGCGATCACCGGCGTCCCGGCCGAGGACATCCGCACGCTCGCCCGCGAGATGGCGACCGAGCAGCCGGTCGGCATCCGCATGGGCGTGGCGCTGGAGCGGCATTACGGCGGCGGCCAGACCATCCGCGCCGTCACCTGCATCCCGGCGCTGACCGGCGCGTGGCGTCACGTCGGCGGCGGCGTCACCCAGTTCGGCGTGTGGGAGCATCCCTACAAGTTCGACGTGATGTGCCGGCCCGACCTGATCCCGGAGGGGACCCGCGTCGTGTCGAACCTGCAGATCGGGCGCGCGCTCACCGGCGAGCTGAAGCTCGACCCGCCGATCCTGTCGATGATGTGCTGGAACTCGAACCCCGTCACGCAGGCGCCCGAGACCGACAAGATCGTCGAGGGGCTGATGCGCGAGGACCTGTTCATGGTCTCGGCCGAGCACTTCATCTCCGACACGGCGTCCTACGCCGACATCCTGCTGCCCGCCACGATGGGCGCGGAGATGGAGGACATGATCCTGTCCTGGGGCCACCTCTACCTGACCTACAACACCAAGTGCGCGGACGCGCCCGGCGAGGCGATCCCGAACAACGAGATCTTCCGCCGGCTCGCGGCCCGGCTCGGCTACGCGGAGGAGAACTTCACGTGGTCGGACAGCGAGTGCCTCGAGCACTACGTCGACTGGTCGTCGCCGGCCTGCGAGGGCATCGACCTCGCCTACATGCGCGAGCACGGCTTCGCCCGCCTGAAGGTCGGCACGCCGGACGACCGGGCGCCGCACCGGGAGGGCAACTTCCCGACGCCGACCGGCAAGTGCATGCTGAAGGTGGAGGGCGCCACGAACTTCGTCGCGCCGCCGTTCCGGCAGATGTACGAGGGCTTCCAGCCCGGCGAGGCGCTCGATCCCCTGCCCGACTACCTCGGCCCGCGGGAATCCCACGCCAACGACCCGGAGCTGGCCAGGCGCTTCCCGCTCAACATCGTCTCGCCCAAGAGCCACTACTTCCTGAACTCCTGCTACGCCAACATGGAGGACAAGCAGAAGGGCCAGGGCGAGCAGTTCGTACTGATCAGCCAGGCCGACGCCGACGCCCGCGGCATTCGCGACGGCGACAAGGTGCAGGTCGCCAACGACCGCGGCGCCTTCAAGGGCGTAGCCCGCATCACCGACGACGTGACGGCCGGCATCGTGGTCGCGACGCTGGGCTACTGGCGCCAGCTCAACGAGGGCACGGTCAACAGCATCTCGTCGGGCGCCTTCAGCGACATGGGCCACGCGCCCTCGTTCTCGGACAACCTCGTCGAGGTCGTTCGGGCGAACTGAGGGCGTCGCCGGCCGTGCGGCCAGCAGGCGCCCCACGGGGCGCGTGCTGCCTGCGGACGGCGCCCCGGGCTTGGCCGGATGCGGCGGATGTGCGAGGCTTCGTCGGCGGTTGCGGGCGGACGCGCGGGGCGGCCGAGCCCCGGAGGGGGAGGCCATGGAACTCCTGATCGTCGACGACCACCCGCTGTTCCGCGAGGCGCTCGCCAGCACGATCGGCCTGTCCGATCCCGACGCGGTGCTGCACGAGGCCGACGGGATCGCGGCGGCCTGCGCGATGCTGGCCGCCCATCGCGGCATCGAGCTGACGCTGCTCGACCTGTCGATGCGGGGGGTGTCGGGCTTCGACGGGCTCGTCACCATCCGCGCCCAGTTTCCGCGCGTGCCGATCCTGGTGGTGTCGGGGCACGAGGATCCGCGCATCATGCGCGAGGCGCTGCACCACGGGGCGGCCGGCTACGTGCCGAAGGCGGTCGACAAGGCGACGCTGACGCGGGCGATCCGGGACGTGCTCGCCGGCGCGCTCGCGATTCCCGAAGGCCTCGCCGAGGCCGGGCCGCCCGCCCGCGGCGCCGCGCGGAAGGCCCCGCTCGCCGAGCGCATCGCCCGGCTCACCCCGCAGCAGATGCGGGTGCTGCTGATGATCCGCCAGGGCAAGCTCAACAAGCAGATCGCCCACGCGCTCCAGGTCGGCGACTCGACCGTGAAGGCCCACGTGTCCGAGATCCTGCGCAAGCTCGAGGTGATCAGCCGGACGCAGATCGTGATCGACACCGCGTCGCTCGACTTCGACCGCCCGCAGGACGGCCATGCCGGCTAAGCGCGCGCGGTCTTCGCACCACACGCGATCTTGAGATCCGGCAGTTTCCTGCCGATCCGAGCGATCTTTGCAGCCTATGATAGCAACGGCCCGGCCCGGCCTTAACATGCGTCAACCGGACCGGCACGATCGACTGGTGCTTCGCCGGCGGAGCCCGGTCCTGTAGGCTCCGGACCCCGGTGCGACCTTTGCGACGACGCTCGGATCGCGCGGCTGATCCGCCGGTTGCCCTGCCGGATCGACGCCCCATCTTCCCCATCGAGGGCGGCGTCAGCGAACAGGATCGACCGTGACCGTTTTTCGAACCATCCGTTTCCGCGGGCTCGCCCTCGCGGGCGCCCTCGCCGTGGCGCTGCCCGCCCTGGTCCACGCGCAGGAGATGCCGCGGATCGACGGCGCCCACAACGCCCTGCTGATCCACGGCAACTTCTGCGGCCCGGGCAACCGCGGGCCGGGGCACCCGCCGGTGGACGCCCTCGACCTCGCCTGCGCCCACCACGACGCCTGCACGCCGGACCGCGCCTCGGGCCGGCTGCCGCACTGCGCCTGCAACGACCGCCTGCGCGAGGAGGCCGGCCTCGTCGCCCACGATCCGCGCACGCCGCAGACCGTCCGCGACACCGCGCAGTTCATCTCCGACGGCGCCGACCTGCTGCCCTGCGACGACTGATCCGGCCCGACGCCGCCTCGGCCCGGCGGCCGCCCCCGCCGGGCCGCCGCCGCGGGCCGGGCGCCGCTCAGGTGTGGGCGAAGATGTCGACCTCGGGCCAGCCGTCGAGGTCGAGCCGGGCGCGGGTCGGCAGGAAGGCGAAGCAGGCCTCGGCGAGATCCGTGCGGTTCTCGCGCGCCAGCATCCGGTCGAGGCGGTCGCGCGCGGCGTGGAGGTGGAGCACGTCGGAGGCGGCGTACTCCACCTGCGCCGGCGTCAGCGTCTCGGCGCCCCAGTCGGAGGATTGCTGCGCCTTCGACAGGTCGACCCCGACGCATTCGCGGACCACGTCCTTGAGCCCGTGCCGGTCGGTGTAGGTGCGCGCGAGCTTCGAGGCGATCTTGGTGCAGTAGACCGGCGCCGGCATCACCCCGAGCGCCCGGTACAGCACCGCGAGGTCGAACCGCGCATAGTGGAAGATCTTCCGCACCCCCGCATCGGCCAGGATGCCCGCCAGCACCGCGGGCACCGGCCCATCGCGAAGGATCTGCACGACGTCGGCCGAGCCGTCGCCCTTCGAGACCTGCACGACGCAGAGCCGGTCGCGATGCGGGTTGAGCCCCAGCGTCTCGGTGTCGACGGCGATCGCCGCCCCCGGCTCATACCCGGCCGGCAGGTCGCCGCGATGCAGGCGGATGGTGTGGCTCGGCATGGTTTTCGGGCTTTTGGGGTGGGGGGTTTTGCGGCGGGTATCACCCTGAGGGGTGGGGGACAAGGTTGGGGGGACGGGGGTTCGACGGGTTTGAACGACGGCTATGAATGGATTTCCTCTAGTCGGATTTTGAGTGTCGAATTCATAAAGCGGAAGTTCGACGCTCGGGAGGATTTAGCCCGATGTCGATTGCCGGCGATTGCGTTCTGACGGCGGAAGCGGACTTTCTGGCGGACACGTTCCGCTAGACACCGCACACGAAAGGCGATCTGCCAAGGTTGCGTTGGGGCTACCTATGCATGATCCTCGCAGGAAGAGGATATGGTCACGGGGGCAAGTCTTGAGCTTGATGGACGATCTCGTCGCCATTCCGCAGCGCGAGAAGGGTGGAAGCATCGCGCTCGAACGGCTTGATTACCAAGCCTCTTGGGCTGTCTCGCTCGTTCTGATGCTACACGAAAAGCTGGATGACTACGCCGTCGCGTTCGAATTTCACGACGACATCGTGGTACTGAACGGCTCGACGCAGCCAACCAAGGCACGATTTTATCAGGTCAAGACGAGAACCTCCGGCAATTGGACTGTAAAGAGGCTTACGCAGCGCTATAAAAAGCGTGATGTAAGCGATAAAATTCCATCAATAATGGCAAAAATGTACGATAACAAGACTAAATTCGGCAACGCGGCTGAGGTTCTAGGCTTCGTTAGCAACCAACCTTGCGAGTTCATTGAGTATACGAAGTGCCCTTGCACCTTCGATGAAGGCGAAGTCGTCAAAACCGACGCGCTCAAGAAAGCGCTGGCGACCGAGGTTCCGACGTTCGCAGCAGGCGACATCAAGCTTTTCGAGTATTATCTATCGGACCTCCCGCTGAGCAGGCCCGGAACTATGCTTCGGGGTCTGATCCTTCAGTTCCTTGAACGCGAACTCGGTATTCCGGACTGCCCGTCATCGGCATTCGTCGTGGTCATTCTCGAACACGCCCGCGAACGGTCCAAGCACATGGGCAGCGTGACGAGCTTCCAGGATTTAATGCGGGCGAAGGCGCTTACGCGTGCTCAGGTCCAGGAGATGCTGGACGAGACCAAACGGCGTCACCAGAGCAGGCCGAAGTGGTCTACCGTCTCGAACGACCTCACAGAGATATCTCCTGTCCGAAAGCGCGATATCAGGCGCGCCTGGGCACGCTACGAGCTTGAGAAGCTCAGCATGGTATCAATTGCTTTCGAGCAATTCTGCACGAACCTTTACGAACATGCGAGCGGTATCGACGATGGCGATCAAACCCTTGCCGGGATCGTTGAATCAAATCTCGGACGCGTCCGCGCGCTCGCCCAGCAGTTCGGCATTTATCAGGACGACGCGTACCTGAGTGCGGCCTTCCTCTACGAGTTCTCATCATGAGCGACGAACGCAGATTTAGATTGCTGGTGAGGAACTTGCGCAAGAAGACCAATGAAAAACTTACGCTTCAAAAAGTTATATCTCATGTCCGACCTGGAGCAGGGGGCGTTCCAGACGACGTTCGACCCGAAGATAACGATCATCCTAGGGGGCAACTCAACAGGTAAGTCATCCCTGATCAAATCCTTATACTGGGTTCTCGGTGCGGAGCCAGCCCGCGTTCACGAAAACTGGCCTAAACTGAAGGTGACTGGTCTCCTTGAATTTCAGGTTGATGGTAAAACCTTCTTCATGCTTAGGCATGGATCGGTTTTCGCGCTGTTCGACGAGGCGCGCATTCTCATGGAGTCGATGCAAAAGGTGACGAGCCAGTTGGCACCGTCCCTCGCGAAGCTACTTGGGATCAGTCTGGTCTTGCCGGACCGAAAGGGGAACCCGACAACGCCGACACCGGCCTTCTTCTTCCTGCCGTTCTACGTCGATCAGGATGTAGGTTGGGAGCGTCCCTGGCAGTCGTTCGATGGGCTGAAGCAGTTCGCCAACTACCATCGAAGCATCGTCTCGTACCATTCGGGCATCCTGCCGGACGAATGGTACGCCCGCCGGGCTGAGCTTCAGCTGATGGCCGTCGAAAAAGGCGAGTTGCAGAGCCAAGCGACCGTCGTCGAACGATCGGCCCTGGCTCTGCGGCAATCCGTGACCCAAGACGCGTTGTCGATCGACCAGGAAGCGTACGAGGCGGCGATCCTGCGTTTACTATCCGAGCTGAAAAAGCTGCGGGAGAAGCGAGCCAAGTTCGCTGCCTCATTGAGCGACGTGATAGCGCAAAGAACGCTCCTGAACGACCAGTTCGAGGTCGGGCGCCGCGCGCTCAAAGAGCTTGAGAACGATCGCGAATGGCTCGTCGAGCGGGGCGATGAGCCTATCCCATGCCCGACGTGCGGAACGGTCCACGAAAACAACTTCGCGATGAGATTCGGCATTATCGAGGATCGCGAGGCATGCGTCGCGGTCCTGAACGAGCTCGTCGACCACATGATCGAGGTCAAGGCACAGGTTGAGGCCGCTCGCCTGAACCTCAGGAGTGCCGACGAGCAGATCGCCGCTGCCCAACAGGTGCTCACCATCAAACAGGGCGAGATCACCCTTGCCCAGGTCATCGCGTCGGAGGGACAGCGTCAGGCGCTGAGCGTCTTCGACCGACAGGCCGCAGATATCGAAGCCAGGACAGCCGAGTTGACCACCGGGATCGAATCGGTGAGAAAATCGATACGCAAGCTCGAAAACAAAGCGCGAAAGGATAGGATCGAGTCATTTTTCGCCCAGCAGATCACATCAAATTTGAAATCGCTAGATGTTAAAAATATCAATTTGGATAAAGCGCAGAAAATTCATTACGTCATCAAGGATACCGGATCGGTTCATCCTCGTGCTGTCCTCTCCTACGTCCTAGCGTTTGTCAGCACCTGCTTCGAGCACACGACGGCGATCACTGCGCCTGTCGTCCTCGACAGTCCATTGCAGCAGGATCAGGACCCCGTAAACGCGAAACGTATCTTCAGCACGATTGAAGCGCAGAGGCCGGCGAACGCCCAGTTCATCGTGGGGTCAGTGTCGCTAAATGGATATGAGATGGACGGAAAGAAGATTGAGCTGACAAACGAACGCAAGCTGCTGCAGCCAAGTTTATACTAGGGCATATCGGCAATAATTGATGAGTTTAGAAATCAAATGATCTGAGATGGGGCCTATTACAAAACTCGGTCTATGCATTGCGATTGAATTTCGAATTTAACAATTTACCTGCAGGTTCGAGTGGCTCATCCGCCTGGGATATGGTTCAGTTCAGTGATCTAAATTGAAACTGATCGTGTTCTATGCCCAGCTTGGGGGCATAATTGTCGGAGCGGCAACGGAACATACGTCTGCTCTTGGGAGCCGCACGGCCGTTTGAATACGACTAGGTTAGGTCGAAAGCGGCCGGTGAGACTCTATGGAACGCCGCTCTCCTCCATACCGGCGCGCAGCCCACTCACCGCGCGCCGGCCAAAACCCCGCAAAAAATCACTTGTGCTTGGCGATGACCTTGTCCTTGATGCCGTCGTAGACCGACTGCGAGAGGATCTTCTTCTGCACGAGGTCGTCCTTGCCCTTGTAGGGGCGGCCCTTGATGATCGCGGCCGAGCGGGCGGCGCCGATGCCGGGGAGCGCGTCGAGCTCGGCGGCGGAGGCGCTGTTGAGGTCGAGCAGGGCGCCCTTGGCGGCGTTCGGCGCGCCGGCGACGGGGGCCGAGGGCTTCATCGGCGCGGCCGGGGCGGCGGGCGCGGTCGCCGCGGGCTTGGTCGGGGTCGCGGGGGCAGGGCTCTGCGCCAGCGCCGGCGCGGCGGCGAGGCAGGCGAGAACGGCGAGGGTGCGCAGGAACTGAGTGGCCATGGTGGTCCTCCCGAAGGAACGGCGGCCCGGTGCCCGGCGCCGACGGCCTGGGGTGTGGGCCGGCGCGCTTGAACCGCGGCTTAACGCTGCGACACGCCGCCCCAGGCGCCGGTTCCAATCCCGAGCGGGCGCATCCGTTCCGTCATCGGGGCCCGGCGGCCGTCAGGGGCGCATCGCGGCGAAGCGGGCGAGGCATTGCGGCGAGATCCGCATCCCGTTCGGCACCGGGCCGGTCGGCGGCGGGCGGCGCACGCAGGTCTCGAGGTAGGCGAGCGCGGCCTCGAGCACGGTCTCGCTGAACGGCTTCGAGATCACCGCCGTCGCCCCCTCCATCTCCTCGGTGAGCTGGCGCGCGTTGGCGGTCATGAAGGCGGCGGTGATGCCGGCGCGGTCGCGGATCGCCTGCGCCACCTCGATCCCGGACGAGCCGTCGGCGAGCCGCAGGTCGATCAGCACCAACTCGGGCCGGCACGCCTCGATCTGGGCGATCGCCTCGGCGGCGGTCATGGCGGTGCCGACCACGCGGTGCCCGGCCTCCTCGAGCATCATCTCGATCTGCATGAGGATGAGGGCCTCATCCTCCACCACCAGGATCCGCAGCGGTTCGGTCACGGCGTCTCCGAACTGTCCGCCGTCTCGCGCGGCAGGCGTATGTTGACCGTGGTCCCCGGCTCGTTCGACTGCCAGGCGATGCTGGCGTTCAGCTGCCGGCACAGGGTGCCGATGAGGCGCTTGCCGAAGGAGCGCTTCTCCATCACCTCGATCGGCATGCCGATGCCGTCGTCGGCGATCTTGATGGCGAAGTACTTGCCGTCCGGCGCGACCGTGACGGAGAGCCGGCCGGGGCGCTCGTCGGGGAAGGCGTGCTTGAGCGCGTTGGTGATGAGCTCGTTCATCATCAGCGCCACCGGCGGCGCCTTGGAGACCGGCACCTCCACCGTCTCGAGGTCGAGGTGCAGGCGGATGCCGTCGCGGCCGGAGCCGCGCACCAGGTCGTTGGAGAGGTCGCGGGCGAACTCGGCGACGTCGAAGCGCTCGACGTCGTTCGACTGGTACAGCCGCCGGTGCACGGTGCCGAGCGCCTCGACGCGGGTCAGCATCATCTCCATCGCCGCGCGCGCCGACGGGTCGGTGATCGCCTTGGTCTGCATGGCGAGCAGGGCGGCGATCATCTGGAGGTTGTTCTTGACCCGGTGATCGACCTCGTGGACCAGCATCGTCTGCGTCGCGAGCGACTGGCTGAGATCGTGGGTGCGCTTGGCGACCTCGGCCTCGAAATGCGCCTTCTCCTGCTCGACCCGCATGTGCGCGTCGACGCGGTCGGTCACGTCGAGCTGCGAGGCGAAGAAGTAGGGCACCTCGCCGGCCTCGTTGGTGACCGGGCTGAGGTACAGCGCGTTCCAGAACGGGGTGCCGTCCTTGCGGTAGTTCAGGATGTCGATGGCGATGTCGCGCCCCGCCGTCACCGCCTCGCGGATGAGCGCGACGGCGCCGCGGTCGGTGCCCGCGCCCTGCAGGAAGCGGCAATTGCGGCCCATGATCTCGTCGCGGGCGTAGCCGGTCATCCGCAGGAACGCGTCGTTGACGAACACGATCGGGTTGTCGGCCTGGCGCGGATCGGTGATGATCATCGCCATCCGCGTCGCGCGGACCGCGGCGGCGAACGGGTCGCCCTTGCCCTGCTCGGTGTCCAGGCGGCCGGTCTGGCGCCACGCGTCGGACGATTCCATCGAACGTGATCTCTCTACAACGGGTCGTATCCGCCGTCGGGTCGGTCGGGGTCACCCCACGTGCCGGCGGGACTTCAGGAGGCGGGGCGCCCGGTTCGTAATGCGAACAGCCGGGCGGCCCCGAAGCTTAACGGGGCATGGACGGGAAAAGGTTCAAAGAATTCTGCCCCCGCCCGACTTTCTTCCGCGTGGCACGCATCTTCGCCGGCCCCGGCTCAGGTTGCGTCCGCGGCATCATACCCCGCCGTCGGCAAGTATTGCGCCCCGCAAATGGCCGGCAACGGGCCGTCATCGTCGCACCATCCGCGGCCGTTCCCGAGCGGAGCGTCGCGCCGTTCCGGGGGCTCGCCGAGGGCGCGCGACGCCCCCTAGCCATGCCGGCCCGCCGCCGCTATAAGCGCGCCTTCGAATCTCCGTATCGAGCGGTGCGCGAGGCGATCCCGATCGGGAGACGCCCGGGCGCCGCTTTGGCGCCAGACCGCAAGGATTTCCCGTCATGGCCGTTCCGAAGCGCAAGACCTCCCCCTCCCGCCGCGGCATGCGCCGCTCGGCCGACGCCCTCAAGGCGCCGACCTACGTGACGGACAAGGATTCGGGCGAGCTGCGCCGCCCCCACCACATTGACCTGAAGACCGGCATGTATCGCGGCCGCCAGGTCCTGAACGTCAAGTCGACCGAGGCCTGAGACGGCCGTCCGGGATCAGGCCGTGAGCCGCGCCGTCTCGGCGTAGCGCGCGGCGGCGATCCCGGTGCGCTCCAGCCGCGACGGCCGCAGGGTCGGGTCGGATTCGACGATCATCTGCGTCAGGAAGCCTGCGAGCGGCCGCGTGCCGCCGCGGGCTTTTTGCGTGGCCGCGTCCTCCGGCGCCTCGGCCCGCCCGCCGGCGATCGCCACCAGGGCGCGGGAGGGCGCGGCCGGCCGCGCCGGCTCCCGCGGCTCGGGCGCCTGCGGCCGCACGGTCGCCCGTACCGTCCCGACACGCCCGATTGTCCCGATCTGCATCATCGCCCGCATCTCCCGGCCCGGTCGGGGCCGGCGCTGCAAAGGTGGGGCCGATGTTAACGGTTCGTCAACCTTTTATCGGCACGCGCCTCTCCCCTCCCCCGCACCCAAGTCGGGCCTGCCCGACCTGGGCACACGGGGTGCGGATCTCGGGCAAGCCCGAGATCCGTCGGGGGGCGGGAAGAGATCCCTACTTCTTCGCCAGCGCCTCGAGGCGCTCCTGCATCGCCAGCATCTGGCGCTTGAGGTCGTCGAGGTCGCTGCCGGCGGCGGCGGCGGCCGGCGCGGGCGGGGCGGCCTGCCCGGCATGGGTGCCGGCGTTCGTCACGCCGGGCGGGGTGAAGCCGGTGAACATCTTCATGGCGTCGCCGAAGAAGCCCATGTTGGCCCGCACCTGCTGCTCGATGGCGCTCTGGAACGCCGACGAGCCGAATCCGGTCGAGAACTTCTCGCGCAGGCCGTCCTGGTCACGCGCGAAGTTCGCCATCGAGAACTCGAGGAAGCTCGGCACCATCGTGCGCATGCTGTCGCCGTAGAAGCGGATCAGCTGGCGCAGGAACGCCACCGGCAGGAGGTTGTCGGCGCCGGCCTTGTTCTCCTGCTCGAAGATGATCTGCGTCAGCACCGAGCGGGTGATGTCGTCGCTGGTGCGCGCGTCGTAGACGACGAAGTCCTCGCCGTTCTGCACCATCGTCGAGAGGTCCTCGAGGGTGACGTAGGTCGAGGTTCCGGTGTGGTACAGGCGCCGGTTGGCGTACTTCTTGATGACGGTCTGTTGTGCCTTGACGCTGTCCGCCATCTCTGCGGCCTCTCCCCGATCGCGCGACGACCACGGCCGGGCCCCCGCCGCCGGGAGCCGCCCACGCGCCGATCTCGACCTTAAGGCTTTCAGCCGGCGACGAAAATAGCAATCTGGCGCCTTTTCCCGCGGAATAATGCTAATTCCCGGCGCGTCCCGGGTCGCCCGAGCGAGCAGCCGCCGCCCGCCGAGCGTCACGCCCGGCGGTTCAGCCTTCTTGACTTCGATCGAGCGAGGCCCTTCATCCGGGGGAACGGCATTTTCGAGCGCGCGATCTCCAAGACGCGCCGGCCGACCACGAGGAGAACGTTTCAGATGGCAAGCGAAGACATCGTCATCGTCGGCGCGGCGCGCACGGCGGTTGGTTCGTTCGGCGGCGCCTTCAACACGGTGCCCGCGCACGAGCTCGGCAAGGTGGCGATCAAGGCCGCCCTCGAGCGCGCCGGCGTCTCCCCCGACGACGTGGACGAGGTGATCTTCGGCCAGGTGCTCACCGCCGGCGCCGGCCAGAACCCCGCCCGCCAGGCCGCCATCGCCGCCGGCATCCCCGAGAAGGCCACCGCCTGGGGCGTCAACCAGGTCTGCGGCTCGGGCCTGCGCACCGTCGCCATCGGCATGCAGCAGATCGCCAACGGCGACGCCACCGTCATCGTCGCCGGCGGCCAGGAGTCGATGTCGCTCGCCCCCCACGCGCAGTACCTGCGCGGCGGCCAGAAGATGGGCGACGTCAAGCTCGTCGACACCATGATCAAGGACGGGCTCTGGGACGCCTTCAACGGCTACCACATGGGCACCACCGCCGAGAACGTGGCGCAGGCCTTCCAGCTCACCCGCGAGCAGCAGGACCAGTTCGCCACCCGCTCGCAGAACAAGGCTGAGGCCGCCCGCAAGGAGGGCCGCTTCAAGGAGGAGATCGCCCCGGTCACCGTCCAGGGCCGCAAGGGCGACGTGGTCGTCGACACCGACGAGTACATCCGCGACGGCGCGACGGTGGAGGCGATGGCCAAGCTGAAGCCGGCCTTCTCCAAGGACGGCACGGTGACGGCCGCCAACGCGTCCGGCCTCAACGACGGCGCCGCCGCGATCGTGCTGATGTCGGCCTCGGAAGCCGAGCGCCGCGGCATCACCCCGCTCGCCACGATCAAGTCCTGGGCCACCGCCGGCGTCGACCCCAAGGTCATGGGCACGGGCCCGATCCCGGCCTCGCGCAAGGCGCTCGACAAGGCCGGCTGGAAGCCCGCCGACCTCGACCTGGTCGAGGCGAACGAGGCCTTCGCCGCCCAGGCGCTCGCGGTGAACAAGGACATGGGCTGGGACGACGCCAAGGTGAACGTCAACGGCGGCGCCATCGCCATCGGCCACCCGATCGGCGCGTCCGGCGCCCGCGTCCTCGTCACCCTGCTGCACGAGATGAAGCGCCGCGATGCCAAGAAGGGCCTCGCCACCCTGTGCATCGGCGGTGGCATGGGCGTCGCCATGTGCATCGAGCGCGCGTGAGCCACAGCTCTCCGGAGCCGAAAATCCGGCTTTAGGCCGGACGCAAAACATTTCGCGTGCGGACGCCATCCGCACGCGGCATGACGGCACCATCCGCGGGCCGGAGGCGACGCCCGTCGCACCCGGCCCGATCGCGACCGAGAACACGTTCAAGAAACTGGAACACGTTCAAGAAACTGGAGGAAACCATGGCTCAGCAACGCGTCGCCCTCGTCACCGGCGGCACCCGCGGCATCGGCGCGGCGATCTCGAAGGGCCTGGCGGCCAAGGGCTACAAAGTCGCCGCCAACTACGGCGGCAACGACGAGGCGGCTCAAAGCTTCAAGGCCGAGACCGGCATCCCGGTGTTCAAGTTCGACGTCGGCGACTTCGCCGCCTGCGAGGCTGGCATCAAGGCGGTCGAGGCCGAGGTCGGCCCCGTCGACGTGCTGGTGAACAACGCCGGCATCACCCGCGACGGCCTGTTCCACAAGATGACCTTCGAGAAGTGGCAGGCGGTCATCAAGACCAACCTCGACTCGGCCTTCACCGTGACCCGCCCGGTGATCGAGGGCATGCGCAACCGCGGCTTCGGGCGCATCATCCTGATCTCGTCGATCAACGGCCAGAAGGGCCAGATCGGCCAGGCCAACTACTCGGCCGCCAAGGCCGGCGTGATCGGCTTCGCCAAGGCGCTGGCCCAGGAGAGCGCCGCGAAGGGCATCACCGTCAACGTGATCGCGCCGGGCTACATCGCCACCGACATGGTGATGGCGGTGCCCGAGGACGTGCGCAACAAGATCATCTCGACGATCCCCGTCGGGCGGCTGGGCGAGGCCGAGGAGATCGCCCGCGCGGTCGAGTACCTCGCCGCCGAGGATTCGGGCTTCATCACCGGCTCGACCCTGACGATCAACGGCGCCCAGTACATCGCCTGAGACGACGACGGGGGGCCGCCCGGGTCCCCCGCCCGGACCGGGTCCGCGGCCGCCCGCCGCTTCCCGCCCCGGCATCGCCGGCGCGATCGGGCACCGCCGCCGGCTGCGGATGCGGCGGCGGGACGCAGGGGGGGTTCTAGCTGGATCTGCCCGTCGCGGTGCCTATAGGCCAATGCACGCCGGCCGCTTTTTGCGCGCTCAACCCGCGATTGCTTTAATCGCTGGTGAGGAATCAGGCCCATGATGCGCGAAAGGGCGGATCGCGGGCGGCGAAGCACATCCATGAAGACGATCCTGGTCCTCACCGATCAGCCCGAGCGCGGCCGGAGGCTCGCCGGGCAGCTCCGACCGCTCGGCGAGCCGCTGGTGATCGACCTGCTGGATCCCTACCAGTCCCGGAACGCGCCCGACCTGTCCCAGGTGGTCGCCGTGGTCGGCGACGCCTCGCTGGCCCATTCGCAGCAGGTCTCGGGCCTGCACCGGTACATGCACCGGCTCGGCCCGGGGCGCGTCCCCTTCCTCTGCGTCCTCCACGAGGACACGCCCCGGGCGCACCTGCAGGCGCAGGCCCTCGGCGCGACCCGCACGCTCCGCGCCGACGCGGTACTCCGCGAGCTCGTGCCGGCCCTGCGCGCCGTCGTCCCGGCGCCCTCGGTCGACGCGCCGGCGCCATCGCCCGCACCGGACGCCGCGCTTCCCTCCGCGCCCCCTTCCGCGCCCGACGGCGGCCGGACCGCGGTGCGGGCCGCCATCGCCGAGGCCGACACCGCGCTGACGCGGATCTTCGACCTCGGCCGCGCCGGCCGCGCCCCGGCCCCGGCGATGGCGGCGGCGGGCGCGGACCTCGTGGTCGGCGCCCTCAACAAGGCCGACATCCGCGGCTGGCTCGACGTGGTCTGGCGCTTCGACGACGCGACGCACCAGCACTGCCTGCTGGTGGCCGGCCTCGCGGCGGGCTTCGCCCGGCAGCTCGGCCTGCGCACGCAGGATTGCCGCGACCTGACCCAGGCCGCGCTGCTGCACGACCTCGGCAAGGCCCGCATCCCGCTGGCGATCCTCAACAAGCCGGCCCGCCTCGACGAGGCCGAGATGGCGGTGATGCGGACCCATCCGGTGCTGGGCATCGAGATGCTGCAGGGCCAGGACTACCCGGCGGCGATGCTCGCGGTGGTGCGCTCCCACCACGAGGCGCTCGACGGCTCGGGCTATCCGGACGGGCTGACCGCGCGGCAGATCCCCGACCTCGTGCGCCTGATCACGGTCTGCGACATCTACGGGGCGCTGATCGAGCGGCGGCCCTACAAGCGCCCGCTCTCGGGCGAGGCCGCCTACGACCTCCTCCGCGGCATGACCGGCAAGGTCGACCCGGACCTTGTCAACGCCTTCAAGCCGATCGCGGAAGCCGTCGGCAGCACCATCGCCAGCGCGAGCGCCGCCTGACGTCTCTGCCCCGGGCGAACCGATCGACGCGGATCGCGTCGGCTCGACCTGCACCATGCGTGAGTGCATTGGGCAGGCGAGGGAAGGCCCCGCGCCGCGTCCGGTCGCGCGACAGGCGGCGTGAGCCCGCGCGATCGCCCGACGGACAACGTCAGGCATGACGCTTGGCCCCGGCCACGCACAGGACGACCACGGCGGTGGCGAGCAGCATGCCCGGCGCCACGGACTCGTGCAGCAGGAGGCCGGCCAGCGCCAGGCCGAGGAACGGCTGCAGCAGCTGGAGCTGGCCGACGCCGGCGATGCCGCCGAGCGCCAGCCCGCGATACCAGAACACGAAGCCGACGAGCATGCTGAACACCGAGACGTAGGCGAGCGCCGCCCAGGCCGGCCAGCCGACGTCCCACGCCTCCGGCAGGGTCGCGAGCGCCAGCGCGAGGGTGACGGGCAGCGACAGCACCAGCGCCCAGGAAATGACCTGCCAGCCGCCGAGCCGGCGCGACAGCGCGGCCCCCTCGGCGTAGCCGAGGCCGCAGAGCAGGATCGCGGCCAGCATCGACAGGTCGCCGGCGAGCGACCCGGCCCCGCCCTGCGTCAGGGCGAAGCCCGCGACCGCGAGGCCGCCGAGGCCGGAGAACAGCCAGAAGGCGGGCCTGGGCCGCTCGCCGCCGCGCAGCACGCCGAACACGGCCGTCGCCAGCGGCAGCAGGCCGAGGAAGACGATGGAATGGGCCGTCGTGACGTGCCGGAGCGCCAGCGCGGTGAGCAGCGGGAACCCGATCACCACGCCGAGCCCGACGATCGCCAGCGGGCCGAGGTCGCGCCGCAGCGGCCGCGGCGCGCGCAACGCCAGCAGCAGCCCCGCCCCGAGCAGCCCCGCGACCGCGGCGCGGGCCGCGGTGAGGAACAGCGGCGCGAAGCCGGCCACCGCCACCCGCGTCGCCGGCAGCGAGGCGCTGAAGATGAGGACGCCGAGGAGCCCGCTGCCCCAGCCCGCATGAGTCGTCCGGGCCGGGATCGTCGGTGTCGAATTCGTCGGTTTGAGGATCGTCCGCATCGCGTTCGCCGTCCCGCCGGCCGCTCCGGCTGCGCCCGCGCCTTGACAACCACCGCCGGCCCATGCCGTCAAATGCCCAAAACCTCGCTTTTCATGCGGATCGGGCATGATGAACCCCGCCCATCTCGACCTGTTCCGCGCGGTGCTGCGCCATGGCGGCATGACGCGGGCGGCCGAGGCGCTCGGCATCGGCCAGCCGCACGTGAGCCGCGCGGTCGCGCAGCTCGAGCGCGACCTCGGCTTCCCGCTGTTCCTGCGCGGGCACGGCAGCGCGGTGCCGACCGCGGAGGGCGAGGCCTTCGCCCGCGAGGTGGAGCGCACCTATGCCGGGCTCGACCACCTGCGCGAGGCCGCCCGCCGCATCCGCGAGATGGGCACCGGGCCGCTGCGCATCGCCTGCCAGCCGTCGCTCGTCGCCCGCCTGCTGCCGCGGGCGATCGGCCGCCTCCGCGCGGCGCATCCCGAAGCCCGGGTCGCGGTGCACGTGCCGGCGCCGGACACGATCTGGTCCTGGGCCGCCTCCGGCCAGTGCGATCTCGGCCTGGTGCGCCCGCGCTCCGGCCATGCGGGGGTGATCGCCGAGCCGTTCCTGACGGTCGACGCGGTCTGCGCCCTGCCCCGGCGCCATCCGCTGGCGGGCGGGCGCGCGATCACGGTCCAGGACCTCGCCGACGTGCCGCTGATCGCCGGCGCGCCCGGCGACTTCCAGCAGGCGGTGGAGGCGGCGTTCCGCGACGCCGGCCTGGCGCCGCGCTTCGGCCCGACGGCGCAGTACACCGCCGCCCGCTGCGGCCTCGTCGCCGAGGGTCTGGGGCTGGCCATCGTCGACCCGGTCGCCGCCCGCGACCTCGCCCTGCCGATCGTGCTGCGCCCCTTCCGCCCCCGCATGCCGATCGCGACCCTGCTGATCCGCCCGGCGAAGCCGCCGGGCCTCCTGGCGGAACGCCTGATCGGCTTCCTGCACGCGGCGCGCGACGCGGACGGCTTCTCGGCGGGGTGAGGGAGATGCGTGGTTCCGGGATGCCGTCCGACCGGGCCTGCCCCGCGCCAAAACCCCGTTGCCCTCGCCCGCGGGTCCGTGGGAGAGCGGAATCCCTTCCGCGATCACGGGTCTCGCGCGATCTCCTCCTCCTCCGCCACCCTCCTCGGCTGCGGCGCGATCCTGCTGTGGTCGCTGCTGGCGCTGTTCACCGCGGCGTCGGGGGCGGTGCCGCCGTTCCAGCTCGCGGCGATGACGTTCGCGCTCGGCGGCCTCGTCGGCTGCGCGAGCTGGCTGTCGCGCCGGGGCGGGATCGCCGCCGGCCTCGCGTCCCTGCGCCAGCCCTGGCCGGTCTGGGCGCTCGGGGTCGGCGGGCTGTTCGGCTACCACGCCCTGTACTTCGCCGCCCTGCGGCTGGCGCCGCCGGCCGAGGCCGGGCTGATCAACTATCTCTGGCCGCTGCTGATCGTGCTGTTCTCGGCGCGGCTCCCCGGCGCCGGCGGGCTGCGGCCCGGCCACCTCCTCGGCGCGGTGCTCGGGCTCGCCGGCGTGGTGGCGCTGTTCCTCGGCCGCGGCGACCTTCGCGGCGCCGCTGCGGGCTTCCTCTCGGACGCGGCCTTGCCGGGCTATGCGGCCTCGCTCGCCGCGGCCTTCGTCTGGGCGGGCTACTCGGTGCTGTCGCGCCGGGTCGGCGCGGTGCCGACGGATGCGGTCGCCGGCTTCTGCCTCGCCACCGCCGCGCTCAGCCTCGCCTGCCACCGCGCCTGGGAGGTGACGGCGTGGCCGGCGGGCGCGCTGCAATGGGGCGCCGTCGCGGCCCTCGGCCTCGGCCCGGTCGGGGCGGCGTTCTACCTGTGGGACATCGGCTGCAAGCGCGGCGACATCCGCCTGCTCGGCGTCGCGGCCTACGCCGCGCCGGTGCTCTCGACGCTGATCCTCGTCGCCGCGGGCTACGCCGCCGCGACCCCGGTGCTCGGCCTCGCCTGCGCCCTCATCGTCGCCGGGGCGCTCGTCGCGCTGCGGGCCTCGCGCCGCGGGACGTGAGCGGGAGCGGCGTCGCGTCCGCATCGACGATCCGCGGCGCCGCCTCCCCTCTCCCGGCCCGCGGGGCGAGGGGCGAGGGGATGCGCGGCCGTCGTCTCGGCGGCCCGGCCCGGACGCGCCCGCGTCACCGCGGCGTCGGGCGCCAGTCGGGCGGGGCCATCTCGAAGCCGGCGAAGTCGAAGGCGGGGGAGACCGTGCAGCCGACCAGCGTCCAGGCGCCGAGGCTGGTCGCCGTCTGCCAATGGCCCTCGGGGACCACCAGCTGCGGCCGCTGCCCGCGCGCCAGGTCCGGGCCGAGATGGTGGGCGGCGGCGTCGTGGCCGTTCGGGCTCACGGTCAGCACCAGCGGCGCGCCGGCGTGCCAGTGCCAGATCTCGGCGGCGTCGACGCGGTGCCAGGCCGAGACCTCGCCGACGTCGAGCAGGTAGTAGATCGCGCTGCCGACCGAGCGGCCCGCGACCAGGCGCGGATCGCGGAAGGTCTCGCGGTAATGCCCGCCCTCCGGGTGGGGCCGAAGCCCGAGCGCCGCGATCACCCCGGCCGCCGTCATCTCCGCCATGGTTCCTCGCATCCTTCGATCAGGCTCGGTCCGGGGACCGTGGTGGCACATTCAGCACGCGCTTGCCTCGGCCGAAAAGGCTGTCGCACTCGCGCCTCGTGCCGGCGAGGCGCGGATCCCCTCTCCCGTTCGGGAGAAAGACAGGGCGAGAGGACAGGTCTTTCCGGACAGGTCGCACCCCTGACCCCAACCCTCTCCCGGACGGGAGAGGGGTCCGTCCTGCGCCGCGAACGAGCCATCCGGGGCCGTCCTGCGGAGATGCGCGCACGACAACCCGCGTCAGGCGCGGGAAGAACGCGGCGAGCCTCCGCCAGAACCCCGCGCCTACTCGGCGATGGCGCCCTGCGGGACGTGGAAGCCGGGCGGGGCCTTCGGGGCCGCATCCTTGCGCGGCGCGGGTTTCGCCGGCCTCCGCGCGGCCGCTTTCGCCGGTTCCTGGCCGGCGCCGCTCGGGTCGGGCGCGCCGTCCGCCGGCCCGGCCTCGAGAGCGTTGCCCTGCGCGTTGCCCTTGGCGTTGCCCTTGGCGTTCCCCCTGCCCGCCCCCTTGCTCGCCCCTTGGCCGTTCCCCTTGGTCCCGCGTGCGACCACCGGCGGCGCGGCGACGGCGGGCGGGTCGATGCAGGCGCGGAAGGCGAGCGCGGCCAGCGGGGTGCCGTCCTCGGCGACGATCGGCAGCGGGTCGGGCAGGTCCGGCAGGCCGTTCTCCCAGCGAATCGGGGCGCCGAGCTGGGTTTCGAGGGCGGCGGGGGCGGGCCCGCGGCGCAGCGCCGTCAGGTCCGGCCCGTAGGCGGTGGCGGGCTTGGCCGCGATCACCACCTGCAGCACCTGGCTGGTTTCCGGCGTCAGCGGCCGCAGCGGGTTCGCGATGCTGGCGCGGCCGATCCGCGTCACCACCACGTCGAAGCCCTTGGCGCCCTCGAAGCGCGCCGCCCGCGCGCCGCAGGGTTGCAGCACCGCGAGGTCGGCGGCCGGGGTCGGCAGGGCCGGCTCGGGAGCGGGCGCGGGGACGGGCGCAGGGGCGGCCGGCGCGGGCGGCGCGACTTGCGCCTGGGCCGGCGCCGCGGCGAGCCCGGCGGCCAGCAGCGCGAGCAGAAAGGTCCTCATCGCGGGTCGCCCTCCGTGCGATCGGGCCGGGCCAGGCGCGGCGCCTCCCGGCTCTCCGCCCGGATCGGCTCGAGGTCGAGCACCGCGCCGGAGCGGTCGATCGGGCTCGCGGTCGGGCCGATCTCGGCCAGCAGCAGCGCCTCGTCGGCGGCGTCGTGCTCGCTGTCGAGGCGCAGCGGTTCGCGCCGGCCGCGCGCGAGCAGCCGGAGCACCACCGTGCCGGCCACCGCGCAGGCCGCGACGGCCGCCAGGATCAGGAGCGTTTCCATTGCCCCGCAGCGTTAGCGCAAGCGGAGGCCGCATGCACCCCGGGGCACGCCTGCGACCGCACGCGGCCGGGATCCGCGGCGAGACCTTGGCCGGAGCGGAACGGTCCTTGCCTCTCCGGCCACGGGCCGCCGGCGCCTTGCACGCGCCGGGCGTCCCCGCCAAAAGCCGCCTGCCCCCGTCCTGCCGGAGCCTGACCGATGCGAACGCACGCCCATCGCGACCCGGAGGAGCTCGAAGGCCATCTCGTCGGGCTGATCGAGGCCTCGCGCGAGCAGGCGAGCGAGGATCCGTTCCGCAACCCCGTGCTGGCGGTGACGCTGGCGATCACCCGCCGGTTCGACCGGGACGAGATCGGCGAGGCCGACCTCGACGCGCTGTTCGTGCGCCTGCGGGCGCAGGCGCTGGCCGACCGCGCGGCGCGGCTGCGCGCCTACGTCGGCATCGAGGACCATCCCGATGCCGACGCGACGATGCCGGCGCGCCTCGTGGCGGCGGTGCCCGACCGGCCCGGCGCCTTCGAGAGCTTCCGCGACCGGATCGCGCGCACCGCCTTCGCCGTGGTGTTCACCGCGCACCCGACCTTCGGCATGCCGAAGGCGGTGGCGGCCCTGCTCGCCGAGGCCGCGAGCCTCGACGACCCGGATGCGCGCGCGCCCCTGATCGAGAAGGCCGCCCGGCTCTCGACCCGGCCGGACGCGCCGATCACCCTCGACGGCGAGTTCGAGCAGGCCTGCGTGGCCGCCAACCACGGCCGCGAGGCGGTGGACGCGTTCAACGGCGCGCTGCTCGACGCCGCGCAGAGGCGCTGGCCCGACCGCTGGACCGAGCTGGTGCCGAAGCCCTTCGCCATCGCCAGCTGGGTCGGCTGCGACACCGACGGGCGCACCGACATCGGCTGGTGGGACACCCTGCGCTACCGCCTCGAATCCAAGCGCATGCAGCTCGACCGGGTGATGCGCCACCTCCCCGCCATCCCCGCCGCGAACGTGGTGCGGACGCTCGCTGAGCAGGCGCTGGCCGCCGTCAACCGGCAGCTCGCGGTGGCGCCGCGGCTCGGCGACAAGCCCTCGCTCGAGGCGGTGCACCGCTTCGCGCTGGCGCTGATCATCGAGCGCGAACGGGCGCAGACCGATTCCGGCGCGCTGCTGGCCGGGCTCGCCGGCGCCGTCACCGCGGCCGAGACGGACGCCGACCGGCGCAGGATCGCGGTCCTGCGCTCGGGCATCGCCACGCACGGGCTCTCGAACGCGCTGCCGCATTTCCGGCTCAACGCCAGCCAGATCCACAACGCGGTCCGCCGGGTCATCGACCTCGAAGGCGAGCCGGCCGACGCCGCCCAGCGCCGCTCGCACCTCGCGGCGATCCACACGCTGCTCAACGACGTGCAGCCGGTGGCGGTGGATTTCGGCGCGCTCGCCGCCGAGCGCGCCTCCGCCGCCCGGCTGATGATGACGATCGCGCAGATCCTCAAGCACGTCGACGGCACGCACCCGGTGCGCTTCCTCATCGCCGAGACCGAGACCGGCTACACGCTGCTGGCCGCGCTCTGGCTCGCGCGCCATTACGGCATCGCCGACAAGCTCGAGATCACGCCGCTGTTCGAGACGGCGAGCGCCCTGGAGCAGGGCATCCGGGTGCTCGACGATGCGCTGCGCAACCCGCACTGGCGGCGCTACCTCAAGCGCATCGGCCGCCTCACCGTGCAGTTCGGCTATTCCGATTCCGGGCGCTACGTCGGCCAGCTCGCCGCCACCTTCTGGATCGAGCGGCTGCGCCTGCGCATCACCGAGATGCTGGTCTCGAACGGGCTCGCCGACGTCGAGCTGGCGATCTTCGACACCCACGGCGAATCGATCGGCCGCGGCGCCCACCCGACCTCCCTGCGCGACCGCCTCGCCTACCTCGCCCCCGAGGATGCGCGCGCGCGCAACCAGAAGGCCGGGATCAAGGTCCGCCTCGAATCGAGCTTCCAGGGCACCGACGGCTACCTGCTGTTCGGCTCGCAGGCGATCGCCGAGGCCTCGATCGCGCGGGTGGCCGAGCACGTCTACGCCCTCGATGTGGCCGAGGACGACGCCTTCCCCGACTACGCCCTCTCCGACGCGGCCGAGAGCGCGGACGCCGCCGACGATCCGGTCTACGCCGAGACCGACTTCGCCCTCGAGTTCTTCACCGTCGTGCGCCAGGACATGGAGGCGCTGGTCGACGATCCCGGCTACGCCGCCCTGCTCGGCACCTTCGGCCCGGGGCTGATCGACCGCACCGGCTCGCGCCCGGTGGCGCGGCAGTCGGATTCGGGCGGGCCGGCGCTGATCACCCATCCGCGTCAGATGCGGGCGATCCCCAACAACGCGATCCTGCAGCAGCTCGGCTACCTCGCCAACTCCCTGCACGGGCTCGGCCGCGCGGCGGGGCGCGCGCCCGACCTGTTCCGCGACATGCGCCGCGACTCGGTGCGGTTCTCCCGCGCCTTCCGCCTGGTCCAGCACGCGGCCTCGGTCGGCGACCTGGACGTGCTGCGCGCCTACATCGACACGCTGGACCCCGCGGTGTGGCTGGAGCGCGCCCGCCGCACCCAGAAGGACGGCCGGCGCGAGGAGCTGATCGTCATCGCCGGCGTCCTCGACCGCCTCGACCTCGCGCCGAACCTGCGCCGCCTGTTCGGGCGGCTGACCACCGACGCGCTGAGCCTGCAGGCCGCCGCCCCCGACCTGCGGAAGATGTCGGTGCGCCTCACCCTGCTCCACGCGATCCGCCTCGCGCTGATCCACCGGATCTGGTTCACCGCCGTCCACATCCCCGGCTTCCGGCCCCAGGCCGGCGTCAGCCGCGAGCAGCTGCTGGAGCGCTTCCTGCGCCTCGACATCGACGGCTGCCTGAAGCTCCTCGACGAGATCTTCCCCGTCACCCCCGACCCGACGCTCGGCCTCAACTTCGGCGAGCCGGCCGGCCCGCGCGACGTCGGCACCTACGAGGCCGAGCATTCCGGCCTGTTCCAGCCGATCGCCAAGATGTTCACCCAGGTGCGCGAGATCTCGGGGATGATCCAGCACGAGGTCGGCGCGTTCGGGTGAGGGGGCGCCACCCCCGTCATTCCGGGGCGCCGCAGGCGAGCCCGGAATCCGGAGCCGCCGAGGGTGCGGACTGAAGATCGACCTGCGGCACTGGATCCCGGGCTCCGCTGCGCGGCCCCGGGATGACGGGGCGGAGCGGCGAACGATGCGGCCAGCCCGAGCCGCAGCCGCCTCACGCTCCCTTCACCACCAGCACCGTCCCGTCGATGCCCGTCACCCGCACCCGCGCGCCGGCGGGGAGGTCCGGGCCGGTGACGCGCCACAGGGTGTCGTCGAAGCGGATGCGGCCGGCGCCGTCCTGGATCGGCTCGGCGAGCAGGCCTTCGCGACCGACGAGGCCGCGGTCGGCGCGGTTGAGGGTCGGGACGTGGTCGCGGCCGAGGCGGCGAGCGATGAGCACCGCGGCGACGGCGAGCCCGGAAAACAGCAGCAGCTGCGCCTGCCACGGCAGGGGCACGAGCGCCGCGACGAGGCCGGTGGCGAGCCCAGCGAGCCCGAGCCAGATCAGGAAGATGCCGGGCGCCGCCAGCTCGAGCCCGGCCAGCGCCAGCCCCGCGAGGATCCAGGCCCAGGCCGGACCCAGATCCGCGAAGGCGTTCGCCAAGATTCGAGACCAGGCGCCGGAGAAGCTCACGTCCGCGGCACCCCGACGCTGGGCGGCGCACCGGAGCGTGGGCGCGCGGGCGCCGCGCCCTCCCCGAACACCGACTTCGTGATCTCGGCGATGCCGCCCAGCGTCCCGGCGAGCGCCGCCGCCTCGATCGGCACCACGACGACGCGCTGGTTCGGGGCGGTGGCGATGGCGCGCACCGCCTCGACGTACTTCTCGGCCACCAGGAAGTTCGCCGCCGCGATGTCGCCCGCGGCGATCGCGGTGCTGATCATGCCGGTGGCCTTCGCCTCGGCCTCGGCCGAGCGCTCGCGGGCCTCGGCGTCGCGGAAGGCGGCCTCCTTGCGGCCTTCCGCCTCCAGGATCGCCGACTGCTTGCGCCCCTCGGCGCGCAGGATGTCGGCCTGGCGGTGGCCTTCCGCCTCCAGCACCGAGGCGCGCTTCTCGCGCTCGGCCTTCATCTGCCGGGCCATGGCGCCGGCCAGATCCGCCGGCGGCACGATGTCCTTGATCTCGATGCGGGTCATCTTCACCCCCCAGGGCGAGGCGGCGGCATCCATCACCCTGAGCAGCCGCTCGTTGATCTCGTCCCGGTGCGAGAGCAGCTGGTCGAGGTCCATCGAGCCGACCACGGTGCGGATGTTGGTCATCGTCAGGGTGCGCGTCGCCACGTCGAGGTTGGAGATCTCGTAGGAAGCGCGGGCGGCGTCGAGCACCTGGTAGAACACCACCGCGTCGATGGTGACGCCGGCATTGTCGCGGGTGAAGGCCTCCTGGCTCGGCACCTCGATCACCTGCTCCATCACGTTGACGCGGCGCCCGATGCGCTCGACGAACGGGGTGATCAGCCCGAGCCCGGATTCGAGGGTGCGGGCGTAGCGGCCGAAGCGCTCGACGGTGAAGACGTAGCCCTGCGGCACGATGTTGATGCCGGCCGCCAGCGTCACGACCACGAGGATCGCCGCCACGACCGCGAAGGTGCTCAGGCCGATCGAGAGACTCATCGCCATCCCCGCAAGGCGCCGACGCGGCGCGCCGGCATCCTAGCGCAGCCGGGGGCGACGGCGCGAACGGGCGCCGCTCGTCCTCGCAGGGGCGGCGCCTCCCCACATCGCCCGGCTGGCGCGGGTCCGGGCGACGCGTCCGTCCCGTGCGGCTTGGAGCGTATTTTGCGCGATCACCGGATCGCGGAAACACGCTCTCACGCCTCGTGGGGTGGCGTTGCCTTCACCCGAGCCCGCGTCCACCTCGCGCGACGCTGCTCTAGCGCTTCCACACCCCGATGCGCTCGGTGCGGGCGTGGTCCTCGGCGGCGACGAGCTCGGGGGAGGCCTCGGGCGAGGCGCGGCCGCCTCCGTTGAACAGGACCACCTCGGAGAGGTCGCGGCCCTCGACGGTGCAGGAGACGTTCTCGCTGCCCGGCACCGGCGTGCAGGTGATCGGCCGGCCGGCGAGGTACTTGGTGAGCTCGTCCGCCTGCCCGCCGCGCACCCACTCGACGCCGAACAGGTGCATCAGCTTGCCGGCGACGCGCACGGTCGCGGTGTCGATGACCTCGGCCTTGCCGCTGATCGCGTTGGCGGCGGGCGGCGCCGGCGGCTCGGGCAGGCCGACCGTGTCGGCGGTCTCGGGCGGCGGCGTCACCGGATCGGGCGCGGGCGCGGCCGGCGCGGGTTTCTCGGCGCCGGCCCGCGTCGCCCGCTGGGCCGGGCTTTCGTTCTCGGGCGCACGGTTGCCGACGACGAGGCCGGCCGCCAGCACCGCGAGCAGGGCCGCCGCGGTGCCGCCGGCCAGCCAGCGCCGGTGCTGGCGCACGGATTCGCCCTCGCCCTGCCAGTCGCGCAGGCGCGCGGCGACGCGGCCGACCCCGTCCCGGGCCGAAGCCCCGACCCGGGCCGAAGCCCCGACCCGCGACGCCTGCTCGCGCCAAGCGGGATCGCGGGATGCCTGATCGGGGGATGCCGGATCGCGCGAGGCCGGCTGGGGGGCCGCGCCGGCCGTCGTCTCGGCGGCTCTGTTCGCCGCCGCCGCGTGCCGCGCGGCGAGCCAGGCGGCCATCCCCGCCCGGACGCCGGAGACGCGGTCGGCGGCGGATTCGGCGAGCGCCCGGCCCTGCTCGGTCGAGCGCTCGGCCAGCGCCCGGGCGCGCTCGGAGCCGGTCTCGACGAGGCGGGCGGTGGCGGCGCGCATCTCGGCGGCGCCGGCCAGAAGCGAGGCGTCCTTGGCGTCCTTGGCCGCCTCGGGCTCGGGCTCGGCCGGCACGGTCGCCGGCGGGCGGAACAGCGCCGGGTGCCGGGCCTGGATCTCGTCGACGAGCTCGGCGAGCGTCAGCGGCGCGTCCGACCCGGCATGACGGCGCGGGCGGCCGTGGCGGTCGACCACACGATGGCCCGGCGGCGCTTCGGACGGCTCGACCGCCGCCTCGGCGAGAAGCTGCAGCGTGCGCAGGGCCACCGGCTTCGGGTTGCGGCGCGCGATCTCGGCCTCGACCGCGCCGCGCAGGGCCGCGCGCCCGGGGCCGGCGAGCGCCGGGCGCGCCGTCGCGGCCTCGGCTTCCGCATCCGGGGGCGTCGTGGCCGATGTTCCGGTGGCCGGTGGTTTCGTGGCCGAGGCTGTCATGGGGTGTCGTCTAGCCGTTGGCGCCGGCTCCGGGAAGCGCGCCGACCGTGGCGCCGCGGCGCAGCACCTGGCTCGATTCGGAGACGATCACCGGCCGGCCGCCGGCGAAGCTCACCTCGAGCACCAGCTCGGCGACCCCTTGCGAGCGCGCGCCGCGGGCCGGGTTGCCGGCCCGGAAGTCGACGAGGGTGCGCACGACGCAGCTCTGCAGCGCCGCATTGCAGGCGGTGCGGGTGTCGTGCGGCTCGTAGCGCCGCTCGGGCCAGCGCTGCGCGAAGCGGCGCTTCTCGGCGAGCAGGGCCGCGAACGTCGTCATCCGCCCGTGGAAGCGCAGGCGCTCGCCGTAGAAGCGCGACGCGCCCGAGACCATGGCGCCGTTCGATCCGGAGAAGGAGGCGAGGTAATCCTCGGCCAGGCCCTGGGCCTGCCCGGCCCAGTCGGCGAAGCGCGGGTCGCCCGCCGCCTCGCGCGCTCCGGAGGGAATCCGCGGCGCGACGGTCAGCGCGTCGGCGGCCGGCGTGTCCGAGAGCCGGCGGGCCGAGCGACGGCGCAGGCGCGGCCGCTCGGCGCGCCGGCTCGGCCCCCCCATGGCGGCCCCGTCGCGCTCGGTCTCCGCGAAGGCGGGCGCCGGGCTCGCCGCGTTCCCGCTGGGCTGCGCCGTCTCGCGATCCGGCTTCGCATTCCGACCGGTGCCGGCCGCGGTCTCGGAGGCCGGCCGCGTCGACTCCCGTGCTGGGGGCTGTTGCGCTTGCGGCTGCGATTGGGGCTGCGGCTCGGCCTTGGGCGCCGGCGTGCCGGGCGCGACCTTCGCCGGCGGATCGACCCAGGCCGGAGGCGTCTGCGCCTGCGCTGCGCCGGCGGCGAGGATCAGGCCGAGCGCGAGCGTGGAACGCCGGGCGCCGAAGCGCGGGAGATCAGAGCACATGGGATCACCGGATGGTGGCCGAACGTCGAACGGGGCGTTTTAGAACGGCCGAGGTTAACGCAAGCGGGTGGGCGGCTGGTTCCGTCGGACCGGCACGCCGTCGCGGATCGACCGCCTTCGGCATCGACGGGTCGCGCGAATCGCGTCCGGTGCCGGCGGACGCCCGCGATTGCGCCGGCCGATCGGGAGCGCAAGACCGCGCCAAGCACGCGCGAAGCACGCGCGCGCGCCCTCCCCGACGGGCGCGCAGTCCGCCCGGCGGGCCCCGTCGCTCGAGGCACCCGGACGGGCCGGGCCGAAGGCTTCGGTCCTGATCGATGCGAGCGGAAGACCGTCCAAGCCGCGGAAACCGCCGCCCCGGCCCATGGGAAGCGCGCGATTGCGCGGGCGCCGGGGTTGAGATCGATCGGCGGGTACGCCACCTAGGCCGTATTCCGGGTCCGGGCCCCTCTGGCGGTCGAGGCGTCGACCGCGATGTCGGATCTCTGCCACGCCGTCGCCCCCGCGCCCCCGCGGGGGCGGCGAACGCGCCGAAGGGCTGCCGCTTGTCCGATTCGCAAACTCGATCCGGGATGCCGGAGGTTTTCCGATGAGCGCGGGCGTTCCTCCCCATGACGGCGCAGCGGGCCGCCGCAGGGCGCTGCTGCTGTGCAACCCGAAGGCCCGCAACGGCGGCGCCGCGATCGACGCCGTGCGCGACGCGCTGCGCGCGGGCGGGCTCGACCTGGTCGAGCCGGAGCCCGAGCGCGATGGTTGCGCGGTGATCCGGCGGCACGCGCAGGACGTCGACCTCGTGATCCTCGGCGGCGGCGACGGCACCATGAACGCGGCGGCGCCCGCCCTGGTCGAGACCGGGCTGCCGTTGGGCATCCTGCCGCTCGGCACCGCCAACGACCTCGCCCGCTCCCTCGGCCTGCCGCTCGACCCGGTGGCGGCCGCGGAGCTGATCACCACGGCGGCGGCGCAGCCGGTCGATCTCGGCTGGGTCAACGGGCACTACTTCTTCAACGTAGCGAGCATCGGCTTCTCGGCGGATCTGGCCGGCGGGCTCACCGCCGAATCGAAGAAGAAATGGGGCACGGTCGGCTACGCCATCGCCGCCTTCCGGGTGCTGCGCCGGGTGCGGCCCTTCACGGTGACGATCGAGCACGACGGAAAGCGCGAGCGCGTCACCACGATCCAGGCCTCGGTCGGCAACGGGCGCCACTACGGCGGCGGCATGACGGTGGAGGAGACCGCCACCGTCGACGATGGCAAGCTCGACTTCTACTCGCTCGAGGTGAAGCACTGGTGGCGGCTGCTCGCGCTGCTGCCGGCGCTCCGCCGCGGCACCCATGGCAGGGCCGAGGACGTGCGCGCCTTCCAGACCACCGAGGTGGTGCTGAGCACGCGCAAGCCGCGGGCCGTCAACACCGACGGCGAGCTCACCACCCACACCCCGGCGCATTTCAAGGTCTTCCCGAAGATCCTGAGGATCTACGCGCCGGATGCCGCCCGCCGGCCGGGCACCGCGAACCGGCTCTCGCCGCGCTGAGGCGCGCGCGCTTCGAGGGAGGGGCCCGATGGACCATCTCGTTCAGCTCGCCGCCGACCCGACGGTGTGGGCCGCGCTCGCGACCCTCGTGGTGATGGAGGTGGTGCTCGGGATCGACAACCTGATCTTCATCTCGATCCTGACGAACAAGCTGCCGCCCGAGCACCAGGCGCAGGCGCGCCGCATCGGCATCGGGCTCGCCCTGGTGCTGCGGCTCGGGCTGCTCGGCACGGTCGCCTTCATCGTGCAGCTGACGAGCCCGGTCTTCCAGGTCGCCGGCCACGCCTTCTCCTGGCGCGACCTGATCCTGCTCGCCGGCGGCCTGTTCCTGCTGTGGAAGGCCACCAGCGAGATCCATCACAGCGTCGACCCGCCGCCGGAGAAGGCGACGGGCGCCGCGTCGCTCGGCTTCGCCGTGGCGATCGGCCAGATCCTGCTGCTCGACCTCGTCTTCTCGATCGACTCGATTATCACCGCGGTGGGCATGACCGAGCACGTGCCGGTGATGATGATCGCCGTGATCGTGGCGGTGATCGTGATGCTGGTGGCCGCCGAGCCGCTCTCGGCCTTCATCGCCCGGAACCCGACCGTGGTGATGCTGGCGCTCGGCTTCCTGATCATGATCGGCATGACGCTGATCGCCGAAGGCTTCGGGGCGCACGTGCCGAAGGGCTACATCTACACCGCGATGGCGTTCTCGGCCGGCGTCGAGGGGCTGAACATGCTGGTGCGGCGGCGGCGACGAACCTGAGCGGCGGAGCGGTTTCTCCCTCCCCCCTCTGCGGGGGAGGGTGGCCCGCGAAGCGGGTCGGGAGAGGGGAGCGTGCTATCCGGAGAGGTCGCTCCCCTCTCCCGACCCTCGCTCACGCGAGGCCCACCCTCCCCCGCTTAAGGGGGGAGGGAAGAGGTACGGCGCATATGAAAAAGGCCCCGATCCAAGGATCGGGGCCTTCTTTTTCGTCCGAAGGCCCGAAACCCCTCAGGTGTTCATCGAGTCGAAGAAGTCGCCGTTGCTCTTGGTCTGGCGCAGCTTGTCCATCAGGAACTCGATCGCGTCGGTGACGCCCATCGGGTTGAGGATGCGGCGCAGCACGTAGGTCTTCTTGAGCGCGTCCGGGGGAACCAGCAGCTCCTCCTTGCGGGTGCCCGAGCGGGTGATGTCGATCGCCGGGAAGATGCGCTTGTCCGAGACCTTGCGGTCCAGGATGATCTCGGAGTTGCCGGTGCCCTTGAACTCCTCGAAGATCACCTCGTCCATGCGCGAGCCGGTGTCGATCAGCGCGGTGGCGATGATCGAGAGCGAGCCGCCCTCCTCGATGTTGCGGGCCGCGCCGAAGAAGCGCTTCGGGCGCTGCAGCGCGTTGGCGTCGACGCCGCCGGTGAGCACCTTGCCCGACGACGGCACCACGGTGTTGTAGGCGCGCCCGAGGCGGGTGATCGAATCCAGCAGGATGACCACGTCGCGGCCGTGCTCGACCAGGCGCTTGGCCTTCTCGATCACCATCTCGGCGACCTGCACGTGGCGGGTGGCCGGCTCGTCGAAGGTCGAGGCGATGACCTCGCCCTTCACCGAGCGGATCATGTCGGTGACCTCCTCCGGCCGCTCGTCGATGAGCAGCACGATGAGGTAGCATTCCGGGTGGTTGATGGTGATCGACTGCGCGATGTTCTGCATCAGCACGGTCTTGCCGGTGCGCGGCGGCGCGACGATCAGCGCGCGCTGGCCCTTGCCGATCGGGGCGACGATGTCGATGATGCGGGGCGAGAAGTCCTTCTTCGGCGGCGCGTCGAGCTCCAGCTTGAAGCGCTGGGTCGGGAACAGCGGCGTCAGGTTGTCGAAGTGGACCTTGTGCTTGATCTTCTCCGGGTTCTCGAAGTTGATTGTGTTGACCTTGAGCAGCGCGAAGTAGCGCTCGCCGTCCTTGGGGCCACGGATCGGGCCTTCCACCGTGTCGCCGGTGCGCAGGCCGAAGCGGCGGATCTGGGTCGGCGAGATGTAGATGTCGTCCGGGCCCGGCAGGTAGTTCGATTCCGACGAGCGCAGGAAGCCGAACCCGTCCTGCAGCACCTCGCAGGTGCCGGCGCCGATGATCTCGACCTCCTTGGCCGCGAGCTGCTTCAGGATCGCGAACATCAGCTCAGCCTTGCGCATGGTCGAGGCGTTCTCGACCTCGACCTCCTCGGCGAAGGCGATCAGGTCGGTCGGCGTCTTGGACTTGAGGTCCTGGAGCTTGACCTCGCGCATGGCGTCGAGGTCGGAGGCCGCGAGCGCGCCCTCGGTCGACGGGGTCGGGTCGGGCAAGTTCGAGTCGGGCAAGTTCGAGCCTGGGATGTCCGCGAGGGCGGAGACGTCGGACTGTTCGTTCATGGGATGTCTTGAACCGACGAAAGCGAAGGTTGAGGCAGGGAGCCTGGCAATCGGGAGAGGGCGCCGGATGTCTGGCCGCAAACGGTTGCGGCGGACCCGTGCATCGTCTGGGCGGAGCCCCGGGGGCTCACGGATGCGGCGGCGGCGCTTTTTTTAGGAGGGCAGACCACGCATATCGCGTTTTCGATGCCGGCTCAAGGGGGTGGGTTTCCGAGGCCTCGCTCCGACCGGAGGCTCGCGCGGAGCGGGCGGATCGGAGCGATGGGCGTCGCGGTCGCGGAACCCGCCGTCGTCATCCCGGGGCGCCGCGGACCTGCCCGGCATCCAGAACCGCAGGTCGCGCTGAAGATGGCGCCGGCGGCGGCTCCGGATCCCGGGCTCTGCTGCGCAGCCCCGGGATGGCAGGGTCGGTCTCGAACCGAGAGGTGAGAAAGCCGTCTCGAAGCGGATGGCCGGATCGGCCAATCCCCGCAGGACCGGATCGCTCGACGCACGACGCGCCCCCTCCCCCGTGCGGGAGAGGGGGCGCGTCGCCCGCTGCGATGCGGGGACGGGGTCGTTCGGTGCGCGCCTACGCCGCCTTGCGGCCGCCCTTCTTGCCGGCGGGCTCCTCGGTCGGCTCGGTGCCATCGAGGTTAAGCTTCTCGGCGATCTCCGAGAGCAGCGCGTCGGTCTTCTTCTCCTCCTGCAGGGTCTCGTCGAGGAGCTTGGCCGCGTCGGCGTAGCCGAGCTGGGCGGCCCAGGTCTTCAGGGTGCCGTAGCGGGCGATCTCGTAGTGCTCGACCGCCTGGGCGCAGGCCGCCAGCACCGCGTCGGCGGCGGGGCTGTCGCCGAAATCCTCCAGGTCCTCCTCCATCTCGGAGGTGATGCCCTGCATCGCCTCGCAGGTCTTGGCGCGGGCCGGCTTGCCGATGATCTCGAACACCTGGCCGAGCCGCTCAACCTGGTTGGCGCTCTCCTCGGCATGGGTCTCGAAGGCCTGGCGGAGCTCGGCATGCTCGGCGGCCTTGGCCGACTTCTTGAGCGCCTTCACCGACTGCTTCTCGGCGTAGTAGACGTCCTTCAACGTCTCGTAGAACGCATCGTGCAGCGTCTTCGGCTTGGTGGCCATGGCGGATGTCCTTCGGGTGCGTCGCGGGCGGCCCGCGACGGCAGGCGGCCCCTGGGCTGCCAACCCGCCGCCCCCGCATCGGCTCCCGACGAAATATCGCCCCCTGTGGAGGAACCGAACGCCGTCGGGCGGCGGCGGACGTCGGCCGAGGACGGCGCGTGCCGTTCAGCCGACAGCCCGCTGCAGCGCGTGCGAGGGAGGGGGCACGGCATGACCGAGCTCGCGAGCCATGGCGATCCACGCGTCGATCGCGTCGCGGACGTTCACGAGCGCTTCCTCGGGCGTCTCGCCGTCCGACATGCAGCCGGGGAGATCGGGCACGGTCGCAGCGAAGCCGCCGCCGTCGTCCTGGGTCAGTGGGGAGATCACCACGGGGTAGGTGAGTTCGCTCATGGCGCGGCTCCGACCTTGTCGATGAACCGAACAAGTTCGCGGATATACCACCCCTTGATCGGCCGAGCGGCGGGGATCGTCAACTTTTCGAATTGCGACCGGTGGCCGACCCGATAGTGCGAACCGCCGCCCCGTGGTGGATGGCAAGCTACGTCGAACTCGGCGCAGAGCGCAGCGATGTCCGACACGGTCCACCCAGCCGCGGGATTGGCCCGCATCGCTTCCAGGCGTTTCGACATGCAGCACCACCTCCTGATTCGAAGGCAATCATTAACGGTGATGCGTTAATTCTTATTGATCCGGCAGTTTATCGCGAATGGGTTAGGACTAGGTTAATCGCTGGAGCCACGTCAGCGATGTCCCGCCTGGTCGGATATCCGCGCGACGATCCGCGCCACCTCCGCCTCGGCGGCGGCGAAGCCGAGGCTCGTGTCGATCACGTAGTCGGCCCGCGCCCGCTTCTCGGCGTCCGGCATCTGCTTGGCGCGGATCGCCTCGAAGGCGGCCTCGGTCATGCCGGGGCGGGCGAGCACCCGGGCGCGCTGCACCGCGGGCGGCGCGGTGACCACGAGGACGGCGTCGCAGCGGGTCTCGCCGCCGGTCTCGTAGAGCAGGGGCACGTCGAGCAGCACCAGCGGCGCGGCCGCGTGGCGCTCGAGGAAGGCGTGGCCGGCGGCGCGGACCAGCGGATGGACCAGCCCTTCCAGCGTCGCGAGCCTGTCCGGCCGCCCGAGCACCGCGTCGCGCAGGCGGGTGCGGTCGACGCCGCCGTCGGGCGCGAGCGTGCCGGGGAAGGCGGCGCCGATCGCCTCGGCCGCCGCGCCGCCCGGCCCGTAGAGCGCATGCACCGCCGCGTCGGCGTCGTGCACCGGCACGAAGCGGGCGGCGAACATCGCCGCGGTGGCGGACTTTCCCATGCCGATCGAGCCGGTGAGCCCGAGCACGAACGGTTTTTTGCGCGCGGTGTCGCTCATCCAGGCCAATCTATCCCGGCAGGTCGGCCACGACGACGGCGCGCAGGGCCTCCGTCACCGCCGGGCGCACGCCGAACCAGGCTTCGAAGCCGGGCACGGCCTGGTGCAGCAGCATCCCGAGCCCGTCGACGGCGGCAAGGCCGCGGGCGCGGGCGGCGGCAAGCAGCGGCGTCTCCAGCGGCACGTAGACGATGTCGGCCACCGCCGCGCGGGCCGGCAGCGGGCCGAGGTCGAGGCCGAGCGGCGGCTGGCCGGCCATGCCGAGCGCGGTGGTGTTCACCAGGAGCCCGGCCCCCGGCATCGCCTCTGGGATCGCGTCCCAGGCGATCGCGGTGGCGATGCCGGGGGCCAAGGCCGCCACGGCCTCCGCCCGCTCGCGGGTGCGGTTGGCGACCACGATCCGCGCCAGGCCGCGCTCGGCCAGGCCGACGACGATGGCGCGCGCCGCCCCGCCGGCCCCGAGCACCAGCGCGGCGCCGGCCCGCTCGGGCCAGCCTTCGCCGAGGTTCCGGTCGAGATGCGCGGCGAAGCCCGGCGCGTCGGTGTTGTCGCCGGCGATGCGCCCGTCGGCGCCGACGACCAGCGTGTTGACCGCGCCGATCGCCCGCGCCCGCGGCGTCAGGCTGTCGCTCAGCGCGAAGGCCGCCTCCTTGTGCGGGATCGTGACGTTGCCGCCGGCAAAACCCGATTCCGGTAGCCGGCGAAAGAACTCGGCGAAGTCCGCCGGCGCGACGGCGATGCGCGCGTAGCTGCCGGCGATCCCGTGCTCGGCCAGCCAGTGCCCGTGGATCAGCGGCGAGCGCGAATGCGCGATCGGGTGGCCGACGACGAAGGCGCGCCTCACGCGACGCACTCCCGCGCGAGGAGGCAGGGCGGCCCGCCGGCCTCCTCGATCTGCACCGTGGCGTGGGCGATGCCGAAGCGGGCGCGCAGGGCCTCGGCGATCTCCACGAGGAAGCCGTTGCCCGGATGGCCGTCCGCCATCACGAGATGGGCCGTCAGCGCGATCTCGGTGGTGCTCATCGGCCAGATGTGGAGGTCGTGCAGGCCCGAGACCCCGGGACGGGCGCCGAGATAGGCGCGCACCGCGTCCGGGTCGATGCCCGGCGGCACCGCGTCGAGGGACATCGCGACGCTGTCGCGCAGCAGGCCCCAGGTCGCCCAGACGATGAGCCCGGCGACGACGAGGCTGACAGCGGGGTCGATCCGGTCGAGGCCGGTGGCGAGGATGATCAGGCCGGCGAGCACGACGCCGGCCGAGACCGCGGCGTCGGCGGCCATGTGCAGGAAGGCGCCGCGGATGTTGATGTCGCCCTTGGCGCCCGACGCGAACAGCCAGGCGGTGACCCCGTTCACCAGGATGCCGAGGCCGGCCACCACCATCACCGTGGTGCCGGCCACCGGCTCGGGATGGATCAGGCGCGAGACCGCCTCCCACAGGATCGCGCCGGTGGCGACGAGCAGGAACACGGCGTTGAACAGGGCGGCCAGGATCGAGGAGCCGCGCAGGCCGTAGGTGAAGCGCGCGGTCGAGCGGCGCTTGACCAGCACCGAGGCGACCCAGGCGGCCACCAGCCCGAGCACGTCGGAAAGGTTGTGGCCGGCATCGGCCACCAGCGACATCGAGTTGGCGGCCCATCCATAGCCGGCTTCGATCACCACGAAGGCGGCGTTGAGCCCGATGCCGATGGCGAAGGCACGTCCGAAGCTCGCCGGCGCGTGGACGTGGCCGTGGCCGCCATGACCATGTCCGGCATGGCTGTGCCCGGCATGGCTGTGCCCGGCATGGTCGTGACCCGCGTGGTCATGCGCACCGTGATCATGGCCGGCATGGTCGTGGCCCCGGTCGTGCCCCGCATCGGGATGCCGGTGCCCGGCAGGGTCGTGGTGATCGTGTCCCGCCATGTCGCGTCCCTAGAATGCCAGGAGGCCCTTGGCCCGCAGCCGCGCGAGCAGCGGCAGCAGCGGCAGGCCCAGGATGGTGCTGTGGTCGCCCTCGACCCGCTCGAACAGATGGATGCCGAGCCCTTCGAGCTGGTAGCCGCCGACGCTCGCCCGCACGCGCTCCGCGCCCGCCAGCGCCACGTAAGTCGCGATCGCCTGGGGATCGAGCGGGCGCAGGGTCAGGCGCGCGGTCTCGACGAAGCTCTCGACCGCGCCGTCCTGCGCCAGGGCGACCGCCGCGTGCAGGAGGTGGGTGCGCCCGGCCAGGCGCGCCAGCTGCGCGCGCGCCGCGTCCAGGCCCGCGGGCTTGTGGAACACCGCGCCGTCGCAGGCGAGCACCTGGTCGGCCCCGACGACGACGCGGCCGGGATGCCGCCCGGCGACCGCCACCGCCTTGGCCTCGGCGAGCCGCAGCGCCAAGGCCTCGGGCGAAAGGGTCCCGGACGAAGTCCCGGGATCCGGGCCGGCGCAGGCCGCCTCGACCGCGCGCTCGTCGACGCCCGGCGCCGTCGTCTCGACGGCTAGGCCGGCGCTCTCCAGCAGCATCCGCCGCGTCGGGCTGGTCGAGGCGAGGAGGAGCGGCGCGGACCCGAGCCAGGGGGAGGAAGGCTGCATCCCGCCGGAGTGTCACGGATCGGCGCGCGCCCGCAAGCCGATCGTCGCCGGGCGCGACGCGCAAAGCCCCGCCGTCCGGGATGAACCGGGCGACGAGGCCGGCGGGACCGATACGCGACGCTGGCCCCGAGACGGGTCTACCGCGACCCGGGTTAGCGGGTGGTCAACGGCGTGGGTGCGGGCGGGTGTGCGTTGCGGGACGGGCCGTGGGCCCAGCATCGGGCCGACGAAGTGTCGCTTCGAAGCTGCATCGCTGCTCACGCCGGCGATACGCCGCCCGCGCGTCCTTGCCGGAAGGCGGCGCGCGCCCACGGAATGGCCCGGATCGCCTAGGCGACCGGCCGATCGCGGGAAAGCCTCTATCGCGCCCTGTCGAACCGCGGGAATCCGCAGCTCGCGACCTTCATGGGCGTGCTCCGGGCCTCGGGCCTGGAGCCCAGCATCCGCCCGGCCGGCAGCAGGGCGGGCGTGAGGGCCGGCCTCACGCCGCGATGAACTTCAGCCGGTGGTCGCGGTAGAGGTCGAGGATCGCGGCGGCGGTCTCCTCGATCGAGCGGCGGGTGACGTCGATGGTCGGCCAGCGGTTCTTGCTGAACAGGCGGCGCGAGGCGGTGATCTCGTCGGCGACCGCGTCCTTGTCGACGTACATCGAGGAATCGTCGGCCTTGAGGCTGAGCAGCCGGTTCTGGCGGATCTGGACGATGCGCTCGGGCGACGCGATCAGCCCGACGACGAGCGCCTTGCGCACCCGCTCCAGCGCCGGCGGCAGCGGCATGCCGGGCACGAGCGGCAGGTTGGTGGTCTTGAGCCCGCGGTTGGCGAGGTAGATCCCCGTCGGCGTCTTCGAGGTGCGGCTGACCCCGATCAGGATCACGTCGGCCTCCTCGAGGTCGTCGGGCAGGTTGCCGTCGTCGTGGGCCAGGGTGAAGTTCATCGCGTCGATGCGCTTGAAGTACTCCGCGTTGAGCGTGTGCTGCGCCCCCGGCCGCGCCGCCTTCTGGGTGCCGAGGTAGGATTGCAGCAGGTTGTGCACCGGCTGCAGCACCGAGAGGCAGGGCGAGCTCGATTCCCGGCACGCGCTCTCCAGCCGCTCGCCGAGATCGCCGCCGACGAGGGTGTAGAGCACGAGGCCCGGCGCCGCCTGGATCTCCGAGATCACCCGCTCGAGCTGCGGCCCGGAGCGCACCAGCGGGTAGACGTGCTCGATCGCCGAGACGCCCTCGTACTGCGCGGCGGCCGCGCGGCCGACGTTGATCAGGGTCTCGCCGGTGGAATCCGAGACGAGGTGGAGGTGGAAGTAGCTGCGGCTCATATCCGTGCCCCTCGCCGCCCGCACGCGTCCCCGCAGGGCGCCGACCGCATCCGGCGGCCGGAGGAGACGATGTCGGAACGCGCGGCCGCTCGAAGCATCCGGTCTCCTCGGAATCGGGAAAAAGGGACGAAACGCCCTTATCCACCGCCGGCCGTCAGGGGAGTCGATGAGTGTGGATAGGATGGCCCGCCGGCCCGGTCCAGCCGGAGACCGCGAAATCCATCGACTCCGGCGTCAACAGGCCGTCATCATCGGCATGGCGGAATCCGTGCGCCTGGGAGAATCCGGGACGCAGGCACGCGCACGGCTCCGTCGCACCGCGCAAGGCGCTGGCGGGACTGGCCTATCGCAGACATTAGCGGCAATCCGTTAAAGCCTGCTTAACGGCGTTGCGGCCGGGAGAGCCTGTGGACACGGTTGCGATCCCGTGACTCAGCCTCCAAGAGAAAAAACAGAGTCCTAGAATCTCTCTTCTCTAAGATAGAGCCGGCCTGGGGACGGCCTCGTCGCGCCGCGACGGGGACCGGACGAACGGGCCTTTCGAGAACGAGACCTGAGCCCGGCAGGGCGGAACGGGAGGCGGCATTGGGGGACAGGATGGCCACGCAGGGCACGGTGCAGGGTGGTCCCGACCGCAAGGTCCTCAGGGTGCTCGCCGGCGAGGCGGTCTCGCCGCCCCCCGCCTGGATGATGCGCCAGGCCGGGCGCTACCTGCCGGAGTACCGGGCGACGCGGGCGGAGGCCGGCTCGTTCCTGGACCTCTGCTACAGCCCGGACTTCGCCGTCGAGGTCACGCTGCAGCCGATCCGGCGCTTCGGCTTCGAGGCCTCGATCCTGTTCTCGGACATCCTCGTGATCCCGCACGCCCTCGGGCAGGACGTCCGCTTCGTCGAGGGCGAGGGGCCGCGCCTCGATCCGCTCGAAGGCCGGGCCGCGTTCGAGCGCCTGCGCCAGGCCGACGACCCGGCGATCTTCGCCCATCTCGCGCCGGTCTTCGAGACGGTGCGGCGCCTGCGGGCGGAGCTGCCGCCCGAGACCACGCTCCTGGGCTTCTGCGGGGGCCCCTGGACGGTGGCGAGCTACATGATCGGGGGACGGGGCACGCCGGACCTCGCGCCCGCCCGTGCGCTGGCCGAGGCCGACACGGGCCTGGTCGACGCGCTGATCGACCGCCTGGTCACGGTGCAGACGGCCTACCTCGTGCGCCAGCTCCGGGCCGGCGCCGACGCGGTGCAGATCTTCGAGTCGCATGCCGGCACGCTGCCGCCGGCGCTGCCGCCGGGCACGGCGCTGGTCGAGCCGGTGGGCGACGTCTCCGACAGCGCGCTCCCCGAGGAGACCGAGCGCGACGCGCTGAGCCGCTGGTCGTTCGGGCCGATCGCCCGGATGGTCGCCGGCATCCGCGCCGAGGTGCCGGATGCGAAGATCATCGTGTTCTGCCGCGGCGCCGGGCTCGAGGGCCATGCCCGGGTGGTGCCCGAGACCGGCGCCGACGCGGTCGGCGTCGACTGGTCGATCGACCTCAAGGCCCTGCGCGACCGGGTGCCGGCGACGACGGTGACCCAGGGCAACGTCCACCCCGACACGCTCATCGAAGGCGGCGCGGCCCTCGACGCGGCCGTCGACGCGGTGCTCGAGGCCACCCGCGGCCTGCCGCACATCTTCAACCTCGGCCACGGCATCACCCCGCAGACGCCGGTGGCCCACGTGGAGCAGATGCTGGCGCGGTTGAGGGGCGGCTCGCCGTCCTCCTGAAAAGCGTCCGAGAGGCCGCGCATCCCCTCGCCCCGCCTGCGGGGAGAGGGCCGCGACGACCTCGTCGTCGTCGCGGCGAGGCGGCAGCCGACGG
>NZ_JAKSYF010000205.1:0-16105 GCF_022829745.1 Methylobacterium sp. E-016 | reverse complement strand
CACGAGGGCCTCGGAGAGTCGTTCCTGCAGGAGCAGCCGGTTCGGCAAGCCGGTGAGCGGATCCTGGCGTGCCGCCTCGTCGGCGCGCGCCTCGCTGGCCTTGCGCGCGCTGACGTCCTCGATCGTCGCGATCCAACCCTGTTCCTCTGCAGGATTCAGCTCGACCTGCAGCGTGAGCCCCTGATCCCTGACCTCGAACGAAACGGCCGTGCGACGATCGCGTCCCTGGCGCAAGGATCGGAAGACCTCGCGCCTCGGTTTCCCAGTCCCGGCGCACAGGGCGCGAAGCAACGGCCTGGCACCCAGTTTGCGCGAAGGCGGCAGGAAGTTGGTCAGCAGGCGCTCGGCCGGCGCATTCGAGACGATCACGCGCCCCGCATCGTCGATCATCAGCAGCCCGTGCCGGATCACGTCGAGATAGCGCGCCCAGGCGTGGGAGGGGGTGCCCGCGTTCGGCCGCAGGCTCCGCGGCGTCTCGCGCCGGGCAGCGCCAAGGTAGTGCCGTTCAGCGCTCATGGCACATCGGACCCGATCTCAGGCCGCCCAGCGAGCGTGCCGAATGGAAGCACTTATTTATAGAGGTAGAATTCTTAATTAGAGGCTACACTGGGCGTTGAATTCGCGCTCTCAAGTTGCAATCAGCCGCCATTCGAACCTGTCGCCACCGCGCAGGTCGACGGCCTTGGCTGCCATGGTATCGGCAGCAACGGACTGGCGGCAAAGCCGACGCCCTCCGGCAGCGGTTCAGTGGGAGCCGGTAGGTCGAACTTGGATCAACTGTCGAACGCAGGCATCCGGCACCTAAGGCGACGCCGGATACCGGGGTCGACACGCACGGGCATGATGTTCCCGGCGGCGTGCAAGGTGGTCGCACGCCGGCATCCGTAGCTGCCAAACTCGCAAATTCTGCGCGATCCACCGCGGTGACGGGGGAACGGACCGCTGCCGGAACGGCAGAAAACGGATGTCTGCTTCGGGGGTAAAGCGTCGATCCCGTCCGACGTTTGGCCTTGAACCAGACGTTCGATTCGAGCTCGAAGCGTCAACGGCCGCCTCTGCGTCCCGGCAGCGCCGGCAAGGGCCGTCTCGGGCCAGGTGGCTCGCTGAGCCGCCTGGATATCCATCCTGGCGGTCTCGACTGTCCCCTGCCGGCGGAAGACTGCCGAAGACGTCAGCCGGAGGACCAAACCATCTCGACCATCAGTCCCCCCTCGGCGGCCTCGCCGAATGCCATCCGGGCACCGGCTGCCTCGGCTACGTCGCGGGCGATCGCCAACCCGAAACCGGTGCCCGGTCGGCTTTCGTCCCAGCGCACCCCACGGCCCAGCCCGGCCAGGGCCGGAGGGTCCATCCCCGGCCCATCGTCGCTGACCGACAAGCGGCCTCCCGCCCCGTCCGGCGTCCCGGTGACGCGCACACGCCGGTGTGCCCACTTGCGCGCGTTGTCGAGCAGGTTGCCCAGAACCTCCATCAGCTCGCCCTCGTCGCCCGGGTAAGACAGATCGGCAGGGACAGATACGTCCCAGACCAGTGAGTCGCCCTCGGGAAGCCGCCGCATCGTGGCGACGAGCCTGTCCACGACCGCCGCCACGCCACAGGATCTGCGACGCAGGTCCCGAGCACCCGCGAGGCGCGCTCGAGCCAGCGTGCGATCGACCTGACCGCCCATCGCCTGTGTCTGTTCCGCGATCTGCTGCGCCACAAGCGGTTCCGTTGCGGAGAGCCTGCGCATCAGGGCGTCGATGACGGCCAACGGCGTCTTCAGTCCGTGTGCCATGTCCCCCGCGCCGGCCTCCGCTCGCTTGAGCGCCCGTTCCTGTGCGTCGAGCAACGAGTTGAGGTCGGCCACGAGCGGACGAACCTCGTCCGGGAAGACGTCCGGGAGGCGTTCGCGCGTTCCGGCATGCACCGCGGCAAGGCTCGCGCGCAACGTTCGAAATGGCGTCAGCGCGCGATGGACGAAGACCGCCATCGCCAGGGTCAGCACCACGAACAGCGCGGCGAGCGACGGCATAAGAAGGCGCAGGAACGTCGACCGGCTCGCGGCCAGTCCACGCCGATCCTCGGCGACGGTGACCCGCAACCGTGTCGCCGTTCCGCCGGCCCCATCGATCTCGACCGGTCGCGATAGGGACAGGAGCCGCCCCCCATCCGGTCCCGTCGCATCGATGACCATCGGCGCATCACCCGTGTCCAGGCCCGACGATTCGAGTCTCTTGTCCCAAAGCGAGCGCGACCGCAGGGACCGCCGGTCCGGCGTCTCGACCTGCCAGTACAGGCCGCCATAGGGTGTGGCGAACCGCGGATCCGGCGGCTCGCGCGACAGGGTCGGGGCACCGTCCGAACCCAGTCCGACGCGCCCGGCGATGAGCTTGGCCGAGCGGTCGAGCTCGTCGGCCGTTCGGGCGTCCAGCACGCGGTCGAAGATGATCGTCAGGCCGAAGCCGGCCAGCAGCAGAGCGAGGCCGATCAAGGCGGCGCCGGTGATCCCGAGGCGCAGGCGCAGGGAGTCCGCCCTCAACGGCCAGGCGCTTTCGGTTGGTCGGCGGGGACGAGGTACCCCTGGCCGCGCCGGGTCTCGATCATTCCCGGCCCGAGCTTGCGTCGCAACCGCGTCAACAGCGCCTCGAGTGCGTTGGCCTCGCGGTCGCTTCCGACGCCGTGGAGGTGGTCGAGAAGTTCGCCGGCCGAAACCACCTGTCCATGCTGGTGCATAAGGAAAGCGAGCAGGCGGTACTCCAACGCGGTCAGGTCGATCTCGCGACCGGCGACGCTGACGGCCCGGGTGCGCGTATCGAGCTCAACGGCGCCGGCGCGCAGCACCGGCGAGGCGTGGCCGGCGGTGCGCCGCAGGATTGCGCGCAGCCGCGCTGCGAGCTCTTCCATTCGAAATGGCTTGGCGAGGTAGTCGTCGGCGCCGGCGTCGATGCCCTCCACGCGCTCCCGCCATCCATCGCGCGCGGTGAGGATCAGCACGGGGACCATCGTGCCGGCCGCGCGCAGACGGCGGAGCACGCCGAGGCCATCGAGGCGCGGCAGGCCCAAGTCCAGCACCATCGCGTCGTAGGTCTCGGTCTCGGCGCGGAACCACGCGGCCTCGCCATCCGCGACGACGTCCACAACGTAGCCGGCACGCTCCAGGCCAGCGCTCACGTCCGCGGCGATGCGGGGCTCGTCCTCGACGACTAGCACCCGCATCGGACGCATTTCCATGTCAGGTCAGTCATCGTCGTCCCTGTCGATGATCTGCAGCGACTGCGCATCGACCTTCACGTCGCGTCGTTTGCTGTCCGCGCCGAGGATACGCAGCTTGTACAACCAGTGCCCGTCGTGGTGCTTCAGGTCGAGGGCCACGACGTCGCCGGGCACGGCAGCACGGGCGGCGCGCAGGACCTCGTCGAGCGGACGGATCTCGCCGCGTTCGAGGGCGCGACGGGCCCGGTCGGCGTCGTCGTCCGCGCGCGCAGGGACCATCCGGACGAGACCTGAGCAAAGGGCGGCGACGAGAAGGATGCGGAGGATCGGCATGGACACTGGCACCATGGGTGGGTCAACCTGACGGGAGGCTGACGGGCTCCGTCAGGCCGGTGGGTTCAGGATCCGCCAGAACGCTCCGCAGATCCCTCGTTCGCGGAGCCGCACGGCCATGTCCATCATCATCGGCATCCTTCTGACCGTCGTGGCGGCGATTGCCGGCACGATCCTGTGCCCGCCGCCGGCCACAAGACATCAACCCCCGGCCCGGGTCCCGGACAACCGCGTCTTGACGCTGGCCCTGGCCACTTGTCTCGCCATCGCGGGGAAACCGGCGTTGGCTGGGGAGCCGGCGACGGGGCATGCCTCGCTGATCAACGGGACCACCCTCACGATCGACGGCGGATCCGTCACGCTGTTCGGCATCGTGATGCCCGCACCGGATGCGACGTGTTGGGACGCCCACGAGGTTCCCTACGCGTGCGGCCGTCAAGTCCGCGAGAAGATGATCGCACGCATCGGGACGGCGGAGCCGATTTGCGAGCGGCACGATCGCCCAGACAGCGGTTCCGCCGAGGCGACGTGCCGAATCGGTGACGAGGACCTCGGCGATTGGATGATCGCCAACGGTTACGCGATGCCCGCCCGCGACGCGCCGGCATCCTACAGGCGGGCGAGCGACCGGGCCTGGGGGCGTCGTGCCGGCTTGTGGGCCGGAGTGTTCGACAATCCGACGGACTGACGGCAGGGCGGGCGATAGGGCGTATCCGATAGACGAACGGCGCCGCTCTAGGTGCGTGCAGTTGCCATGACGTGCCCGCCGGCGACCGGCGAAATCGCCGTGCGGTCAGGCTGCACGGCGGCCTGACCCATTCGCGATGGCGGGTCGCGGTGCACCACGCGGGGGCCGGGAAACGTCCGCCGCGGGGGCGATCGTCAGTTCGCCGAGGCGGTCCGCGGAGCGGCCTCCTCTCCGGCGACGCGGACGACGTCCCCGCTCGCCAGGAACTCCTGAGGATTGTCGATCAGCCGTTCGGCGGTGGTCACGCCCGCGCGCACCTCGACCTCGTTGCCGAGGTTCCGCCCGAGCGTCACGGGCTTCAGCGCGATCCGGTGGTCGTCGCCCACCTGCGCCACCTGCGTGCCGTTGCGGTCGAACACCAGCGCGGTGGCGGGCACGCGCAACGTCCCCGGGTCCGAGGGCACGTGGAATCGCACCTCCACGAACGCCCCCGGCCAGAGCTTGCCTTCCGGGTTGTCGGCCTGGAGCTCCACGAGACCCTTTCGGGAATCCTCCGCGATGGCGTTCGCGGTCGAGGTCACCTCCGCGTCGAACGCCGCCTCCTGCCCCGGCACGCGCAGGGAGGCCTTCAACCCCGGCTTCATCACGGCGAGGAAGGCCTGCGGCACGTTCACGTAGGCGCGCACCCGGTGGAGATCCGAGACCCGGTAGAGCGGCCGTCCCGAGGTTCCCCCCGCCGTGAGCAGGTCGCCGATGTCGACGTTGCGCGCGGTCACGACCCCGTCGAAGGGTGCCCGGACCTCCTTGAACCGCGTCAGTTCCTCCAGGCGCCCGACATTGGCCTGCTGGGCGACGATGTTCGCCTTGGCCACCGACAGGGCCGCCGTGCGCGAGGCCGCGGTGAAGCGGTCGGTGTCGCCGCGCTCCTCGCTCGACCAGCCCTGCGTGACCAGGCGGGCGGTGCGCTTGTTGGTGGCCGCGCTGAGATCGGCGTTCGCCTGAGCCTGGTCGACCGCCGCCTGAAGCTGAACAAGGGTGGCGCGCGCCTCGGCGAGTTGCTGGTCGAGGTCGGGCGCCGAGATCTCGGCCAGGACCTCGTCCTTGCGCACGCGGGCGCCGATATCCCGATGCCAGGCCGTGACGTAGCCGCTGGCGCGGGCATACAGCGTCCCGGTGTAGAAGGCGCTCAGCGACCCGGGCAAGGTCAGGTCCTCGTCCGTGGGCCCGCGCCGGGCGTGCACCACCCGAACGGTGGGCACGGCCTGCCGTTCGGTCCAGCTCTCGACCTCTTGCATCCCCTTCGCACGGTCGTTGATGCCGACCCAGGCCAGCGCCGCGGCGCCGATGGCCACGCCCGCCAGCAGCGCGCCGACCCGGCGCCCCGACGGCGTGCGGGGCGACGCGACTGCGGGCTCGGCGCTCGCGTGCGCGGCGTCGTCGGATTTGGCGTGTTGGGTCGGGTGCATGCGGGATCTGCGCTCAGGCCGATGGGGACGAGAGGGGCTGGGGGGAAGCGTCTTCGCGCCGGGCCGCGGCGCGGCGCGGCCGCCCATGCACGATGCCGAAGACCACCGGCACGAAGAACAGGGTCGCGAGCGTGGCGAACAGCAATCCGCCGATCACGGCGCGGCCGAGCGGGGCGTTCTGGCCCGGCTCGATCGCCATCGGCGCCATGCCGATCATCATCGCCAGCGCGGTCATCATCACAGGCCGCAGCCGCGTCGCCCCGGCCGCCAGCGCGGCCTCCATCGCCGTGCGTCCCGCGTCGAACTGCTCGCGGGCGAAGCTGATGACCAGGATCGAGTTGGCGGTCGCCACGCCCATGCACATGATCGCCCCCGTCAGCGCCGGCACCGAGGCGTGGGTGTGCGTGGCGAACAGCATCCACACGATGCCGGCGAGCGCCGCCGGCAGCGCCGTCACGATGACGAACGGGTCGACCCAGGACTGGAAGTTGACGACGATGAGCAGGTAGATGAGCATGATCGCGAAGGCGAGGCCCACGAGCAGCTGCTGGTAGGCCTGCGCCATGGTCACCGCCTGCCCGCGCACCGTGACGGTCGCCCCCTTCGGCAGGTCGGCCCGCGTCGCGTCGATCGCCCCCTGGATGTCCGCGGTGACGCCGCCGAGATCGCGGTCCTGCGTCGTGGCCAGGATGTTGACGGTGGGGGCGATGTTGTAGTCGGTCGCCACCGCGCTGAGCGGCTCGGGGCGGATCGTCGCCAAGCCCCCCAGGAGCTGCTCCGAGCGGGCGGCGGTGATCGGCAGGTTGTTGAGCGCGCCCAGCGTGTCGATCGAATACTGCGGCGTCTGGACGGAGACCGGGTAGGACACGCCGTTGCGCGGGTCGAGCCAGTAGGTCGGAGCGGTCTGCGTGCTGCCCGACAGCGTCGCCTGGAGGCTCGCGGCCGCGTCGCCCTCGGTCAGGCCGACGACCCCGGCGAGCGCGCGATCGAAATCGACCCGCAGCGCCGGGTTGCGCGCCTGCTCCTGGATGCGGGCGTCCGCGACCCCGGCTACGCGGCGGACCCGGGCCAGGAGCATGTTGGCGTAGGCGCGGCCCCCCGCGATGTCGCGGCTGGCCACCTGGACATCCAGCGCGGCGGGGGAGCCGAAGTTCAGGATCTGGCTGACGATGTCGGCGGGCAGGAAGGCGAAGGTCACGCCGGGAAAATCCTGCGGCAGGCGCTCGCGCAGCTGCCGGGTCAGCGCCGCGGTCGATGGGCCGCCCTCGCTGCCGCCACTGGTCTCGTCGAGGGTCACCAGCATGTCGGCGTCGAAGGTGCCGATGGTGCCGCTGTTGCCATAGGAAATGTTGATGCCGCTGATCGGAAGGCCGATGTTGTTGACGACGCTGGCCACCCGTCCCGGCGGAATCAGCGCGCGCAGCCGTCCCTCGACCCGCCCGGTCAGGGCCGTCATCTCCTCGATGCGCGTGCCCGTCGGGGCCCGCAGGTGAATGCGGAGCGCCCCTGCATCCACGTCCGGGAAGAAGTCCCGCCCGAGATAGGGGACGAGGCCGAACGACAGGCCGACCACCGCGAGGAAGCCGACGGCGAACGACTTCCGGCGCGACAGCGCCAAGCCGAGCAGCCCCAGATAGGCCTGCCGCAGGGCCTCGAAGCGGTGCTCGAAGCCTCGCTGAAACCGGGCGAAGGGGCCGGGCTTGTTCGCCGGATCCTGCTCGTGGGCGTGCTCGGTCAGCAGGTAGCGCGCCAGCGTCGGCACCAGGGTATAGGTGAGCGCGTAGGACGCGATCATCGCGAACACCACCGCCATCGCCAGCGGCCGGAACAGGAAGCCCGCCACGCCGCCCAGCGCCAGGAGCGGCACGAAGGCGATGCAGATGCAGAACAGGGCGACGGTGGCCGGCGGCATGATCTCCTGCGCCCCGCGGGTGATCGCGGTGACGATGTCCTCGCCGAACTCTTCCATGTGCCGGTTGATGTTCTCGATGGTCACGGTCGCATCGTCGACGAGGATGCCGACGGCCAGCGCGAGCCCGCCGAGCGTCATCACGTTGATGGTCTGCCCAAGCGCCGAGAGCGCGATCAGCGAGCACAGCACGGCGAGCGGGATCGACACGGTGATGATCAGCGTCGAGCGCCAGCTGCCCAGGAAGACCAGGATCATCAGGCCGGTCAGCGCGGCGGCGATGACCCCCTCGCGCACCACCGCCACCACGGACTCGCGCACGAAGCCCGACTGGTCGGCCACGTACTTGAGGTCGACGCCCGTCGGCAGGCCCGCCTGGATGGCGGGCAGGCGCGCCTTGACGTCGGCGATGATGTCCAAGGTCGAGGCGTTGCCGATCTTGAGGATCGACATCAGCACGCCCTTCTTGCCGTCGAGCTGGACGACGTTGGTCTGGGGCGGCGAGCCGTTGCGCACGTGGGCGACGTCGCGCATGAAGACCACGGCGCCGTCCACGACCTTGACCGGCAGGTCGTTGAACGCCTCGATGCTCTTGGGTGAATCGTTGAGGTCGACGATCCACTCGAAGCTCCCGATCTTCTGGGTGCCCACCGGATTGATCAGGTTCTGCCGGGCCAAGGCCGCGCCGACGTCGGCCGCCGACAGGCCGTGGGCGTGCAGCGCCGACTGGTCGAGATCGATCTGCACCTGGCGCGCGGCGCCGCCGTAGGCGTAGGGCAGCTGCGCCCCGGGGATCGTGGTGAGCTGAGGCCGGATGAAGTTCTGCGCGAGGTCGTTGAGCGCCGTCTGCGAGAGGCTGTCGCTGGACAGGGCGAGCTGGATGATCGGCACGCTCGACGCGTTGTAGGCGAGCATCAGGGGCGGCGTGACGCCCGGCGGCAGCTGCTTGAGCTGCGTCTGCGAGATGGAGGTGACCTGCGCCTGGGCTGCGGTGATGTCGACGCCGGGCTGGAAGTAGATCTTCACGATCCCGTAGCCCGGGACCGATTGCGACTCGATGTGCTCGATGTCGTTGACCGTGGTGGTCAGCGAGCGCTCGAACACCGATACGATGCGTCCCGCCATGTCGTCGGGCTGCAACCCGGTGTACTGCCAGACGACGCTGATCACCGGGATGCCGATCCGGGGGAAGATGTCGGTCGGGGTGCGCACGATCGCCATGACCCCGAAGATCAGGATCAGGATCGACATCACGACGAAGGTGTAGGGCCGCAGCAGGGCCAGTCGGACGATCGCCGCCATACCTTGAATTCGCCTCGATCAATCCGTTGGGCGGGGCTCGACGGCCGCGTACAGAAGCATATCGCATCATGCATTCATCGGGCCAGTGCGGCAATTTGATGACGTCACGCGCGCGAGGCCACCAGAAACAAGGAGATACAATCCTCTATCGATGGTCAGTGCAGTCAACTCTGCTGTCGTTGACGGCACTGAATACGATTCGTAGCGTACTTTTATGGCACGCCGAGCGATGACTGCGACCTGACGATTTAAGCTGCCGCTGCGGCAACCTGAGCTTTCTCTTGGATGAGGGCGCGGTGGGACTGACCCACACCCGCCTTGAATTCACAGCGGATCTCGGACGACACGGGTGCCGGACCGGCGGCTCATCGTTCGATGCGGTAGACGCCGCCGTCTGGAGCGAGACCGCGCAGACGTTTATCGGTCGATGAGACCGCACCACGGTTTTCGGACGGTGAACGCCATTTTCGCCATCGGAGTTGCTGCCCAACCGGCAGCCGGCCCGGATTGTCGCCCGACATCCCACCCTGTGATGTCCAAAACCAGGCCATCCTCCTGGCGTTGCCCCCCGTCCCGGCTGCCGGATCCGGATGGTCCAGCAGCCGATCGCTTCCAACCCGGCAGCGCTCGCGTCAACAGGGGCTTGGCCCGGCCTGACGTTCCGCCATCGGTCTCCCCCGGCCTGGGGCACGGCAACGGTACGCGCTGACCAGCGGCCATCGGCGAAGGCTTCTGCGAAAACGCCTTCCTGAACCTCGTCATGGATCACGAGCGCCGCACGCACATCGTCCAGCCTGAGGTAGCCGCCACGCCACCATCTTCAGCCCGACGGGGATCAGGTCGACGCGATCCTGCATGAATTCGGCCATAACCGCGCGTCGCAGGCGCTCGCACGGCACCGCGTCGGTCAGTCCGAGCTGGTTCTATCGCCGATCATCGACGTCATTGCCTAAACATCAGGACGGGTCAGCGGCTGGATTCTTGACGGGGGCTTCCAGAAACGCTGGGCAAAATCACTTGGCGAGGACCTGCTTCGCCGCCGCTCCAAGGGCGCGCACGCCGGAAACTAGGTCTGCGTCGCAGGTATCCTCTGCCCAGTGATGGCTGATACCGCCGATCGATGGGACGAACAGCATGGCGGCCGGCAGGATGCGGGCCACGTTTTGTGCGTCGTGCCCGGCCCCCGAGGGCATCACCTGCCAGCGGCCGGGGCAGACCTGTTCGGCCGCTTCCGAGAGGGCACGCATCAGGTTCGGGTCGCACGGGGCGGGGATCGCCTTCGAGAGGGCCGTGAGCGTGGCGGTGCAACGCTCCCGCCGGTTCGACTCGCGCACCAGCGCTTCGAGGCAAGCCTCCATCCGCTCCAGCACTGGAATCGACACGTCTCGGAACTGGAAGGCCACCTCGGCCCGGCCCGGGATGATGCTGTAGCCGCCGGGATCCAGGGTGATCCGTCCTGTCGTCCAGGTGCTGCGCGGGCCGCAGACCTTCGGAAATTCCCGGTCGGCCGCCGCAAGGAGGCGTACCGCCGAGAGCCCGGCATCCCTGCGCTCGATCATTGTGGTGCCGCCGGCATGGTCCTGGTTGCCTTCGAATAGGATCTGAAACTGCCAGATCGCCACGATGCCGCTGACCACGCCGAGATACTGGCCGGCGGCTTCGAGCTGCGTGCCCTGCTCGATATGCAGTTCCAGGAAGCCACGGTAGCGGGCGGGATCCAGCTGCATCCGGGAAAGGCCCGCGAGCCCTGCGGATTCGAGGGCCATCCGCAGGGGCGTGCCGTCTGTGCGGTTGCGAGCGGCGTCGATCTCACCCTCCGTCAGATCACCGATCGCCGAGCGGCTTCCCAGGAAGCCGCCAGAAAAGTGCCCCTCCTCGTCGGCGAAGGCGACGACGTCGACGGGCAGCCCGGCCCTCGCCAGCGCCAGCCCGGCGACGACGCCGAGCGCCCCGTCGAGCCAGCCGGCCTCGTTCTGGGTCTCGATGTGGCTGCCGACCAAGAGGTGGGGTCCCGGGCCGCGATGACGACCGAGCACGTTGCCGATGCCGTCGATCGACGCCTCGAGACCGCATTCTTCGAGCCGGGTCATCAGCCAGCGGCGCGCGTGCATATCCTCAAGCGAGAAGGTCGGCCGGTGGACGCCGGTGCGGAACCGGCCGATCTCGCGCAATTCGTACAGGTCGGCCAGAAACGTTTCGGTATCGATCTCGGTCATGCCCGATCCATGCGAATAATCGCGTTCGATGGTCACTGCCCCACCCTCTCTCAGAGATCGAGGGTCACGCCGCCCCGAGCACGCGAGACGCATGGCGTCATTCGATCCCGGCGTTTCCCGACCGAGAGAACGACAGCCTATGGATTGCTTGACCCGGTTTAACCGGAAACGGCAGTCTCCCCGAAAAGCGCTCGTCGAGCCCTGGTCTCCTCTCCGGTGACCCGGATTCACCAAGCACAAGGTATCGTTCCATGCGCAAGCGGACTTCGGCGTTCCTCGGCTCTCGCCTGTTCGCGGCCGCCGCCTTGCTTTCCGCCTCCTCGGCGATCGCGGCGGACGGGATCGAGGCGATCAAGCAACGTGGGACGCTGGTCGTCGGTGTGAAGGCGGATTACCGCCCCTTCGGCTTCCGCGATCCGAGCGGGGCGATCATCGGGTTGGAACCGGACCTCGCCGCCGACGTCGCCAAGCGTCTTGGTGTGAAGCTGGAACTCGTGCCGGTGGTCTCTTCGAACCGGATCGAGTTCCTGCAGCAGGGCAAGGTCGATCTCCTCATCGCCACGCTCTCGGACAAACCGGAGCGACGCCGCGTAGTGCAGGCGATCGACCCGCAATACTATTCTGACTTCGTCAACGTGATGCTGCCGAAGAAGGCCGGCATCACCGACTGGGCGCAGCTCAAGGGAAAGCCTCTCTGCGCCACCTCTGGAGCCTGGTACAACAAGGACGTGGCCCGCTCCTACGGCGCCGAGATCGTCGCCTTCGACGGTTCCGAGAAGCCGCTTTTCGCGCTCAAGCAGGGCAATTGCGTCGGCTACGTCTACGACCAGAGCATGCTGCAGGGTAAGCTTCTCGACGCAGATTGGAAGGCTGACTACGCCCTGCCGCTGAAGGGCATCCTCGACGCCCCCTGGATGATGGCCGTGGCGCTCGGCAACAGCTCGCTGCAGGCCCTTTTGGAGACGACGACCAAGGACTGGATGAAGTCCGGCTTCGTCGTCGAGGAGAAAAAGTGGGGGATCGAGCCGACGGAATACTCGAAGGCGATGCACGAGAAGTACAAGAACGCGACCAACTGAGCCGCGCTTGGCCGTTCGACGGGCCGTCTTGAGGAACACGATGGACGCCGTTCCGAACTGGTTCCGGTCCCTCTACGAGACCACGGGCTTCAACTTCACGGTCTTCTACGACCCCTACGACTGGCATCGCTACGTCAACGGTCTGAAGATCACCCTGCTGCTCACGGTGACGACGATCCTGGTGAGCCTCGTCATCGGCGCCGTGGGGGCATTCATCCAGGGTGGCCCGTCCCGCTTCCTGCGCAGCGTCGTGAACGGCTTCGTCGTCGTGTTCCGCAACACGCCGCCGCTGGTGCAGATCTTTTTCTTCTATTTTGGGCTCGGCACCCTGCTGCCGGCGGCCCGAACCGCCGACGGTTTGCGCGTACCCCTCCTCGACAACGTGCAATGGGCCATCGTCTCGCTGGCCCTGTTCGCCGGGGCCTTCAACGTCGAGATCTTCCGCTCGGGCATCGAGGCGGTGCCGCGCACCACCGTCGAGGCGGCCGAGTCCCTCGGCTACACCCGACGCAAGGCCTACCTCTACGTCGTGCTGCCGCTCGCCCTCCGGGTCTGCCTGCCGGCCCTGAACAACAACCTGATCAACCTCCTGAAGACCACAACCCTGGCCTACGCCATCGCCGTACCCGAGACACTCTACGCGGTGAAGCAGATCTGGTCGGAGTCGCAGAACGTGCTGGAGATGATGATGGTGCTGCTGGCGACCTACGCGGTCCTCGTCGGCGTCCTCGTCTGGATCATGCATCGCTGGGAGCGGGCTCTGCGAATCCCGGGCTACAGCCGGTGAGGCCGCCGCAGACCGCGAGCGACCTGCCGGTGCTGCTGCCGTTCCGGGTCTCGCGCACGCGGGCTCGGTTCGCCGTAGGGCCGGTCCGGGCCGGGCTCCTCGGGGCCGGGCTCGCCGGGCTCGTCCTCGTGGCGCCGGCCTTCGCGCAGGGGCCGGACGCGGTGCTGTCGCCGTTCCAGGTCGTCCTGCGCTGGGCGCCGCTGCTGCTGACGGGCTTTGCCTTAAACGTCGCGATCTCGCTCATCGCGATGCTTCTCGGCACGGCCGCGGGCGTCGGGCTGGGGCTCGGCCTCTTGAGCGAGGGCCCGATCCTGCGCCGCATCGCCTGGGCCCTGACGCAGTTCTTCCGCAACGTGCCCTGGCTGGTGCTGCTGTTCTTCGTCATGTTCCTTGTGCCGTTCCAGGTCACGGTGCTCGGCGTGCGGGTGCCGCTGCCCGACTGGATCAAGGCGACCGTGGGGTTCGCGCTTCCGGTGATGGCCAACGTCGCCGAGATCGTGCGCGGCGCCGTGCGCTCGGTGCCGGCCGCCCAGTGGGAGGCAGCCGAGTCGCTGGCCTTCACCCGGCGCCAGACGCTGTTCCGCATCATCCTGCCTCAATGCCTGAAGCGGATGCTGCCGCCTTGGATGAACGTCTACGCCCTGATTGCCATGGCCACGGTCCAGGCCTCGATCGTGGGCGTCACCGAGATGCTGACGCTGACGGCGCAGGTACACGCGGCGGAAGGAGGCCGGCCGGAGCTGTTCGCGCCCCTCTACGGCTTCGCCCTGCTCTGCTTCTTCCTCTACTGCTACCCGATCGACCGGCTGACCGCGCGCCTCGAGCGGCGCTTCGAGACGGCGTGAGGCCTCGCGTGTTCGATGGTGCGTCCCCGATGCTGAGTGTTCCGCCCGCCGATCTGCCGATCGTGCAGTTGCTCGACGTGCACAAGTCCTTCGGCGAGGCCGAGGTCCTCAAGGGCATCAGCTTCGCCGTGCGCCGGGGTGAGGTCGTCTGCATTATCGGACCGTCGGGTTCGGGCAAGTCGACGCTGATCCGCTGCATCAACGCTCTCGTACCGCTCACCTCCGGCATGATCCGGGTCGATGGGATCGAGGTGGCCGACCCGAAGCTCGACAAGCTCGCCCTGCGGCGCAAGGTCGGCATGGTGTTCCAGCAGTACAACCTGTTTCCGCACAAGACGGCGCTGGAAAACGTTATGATGGCGCCGATCCACGTGCTCGGCCAGGACAGGCGCGAGGTCGAGGTCCGGGCGCACGCCCTCCTCGCCAAGGTCCGGCTCGCCGGCAAGGAAGCGGCCTATCCGGGCGAGATGTCGGGAGGGCAGCAGCAGCGGGTGGCCATCGCCCGCTCGCTCGCGATGCGGCCTGACGTGATGCTGTTCGACGAGGTCACAGCCGCGCTCGACCCGGAGACGGTCAAGGAGGTGCTGGTCACCATCCGCGAACTCGCCGAGGAGGGCATGACTTGCATCCTCGTCACACACGAGATGAACTTCGCCCGCGAGGTCGCCGACCACGTCTACTTCACCGATCGCGGTGTGATCGTCGAGCACGGGCCGCCCGAGTCGCTGTTCTCGTCCGCTGTCGACCCGCGCACACGACGATTCCTATCGCAAGTTCTTTGAGAGCCTATCCGAGTAGAGGCAGACAAACTCTAGGCATCGCCCCCCTACCCGATAGGAAGGTGATCGGCGGCTTGCGGCCCAACCCATCCGTACGAGACGACATCGTGGCTGCCGGAAAGCGGACGTAAGCCCCCGTTGTCGTGGGCGGCAGGAAATGGCCGAAAGCGGAGCGGCATTTTCGGGGTTAGATGGCTGGCATTGCGGGCATCCGGATATTTGTCGCTGACAACATGCTGATGTGCGAACTTGTCTTCATAGAAATGGAGCATTAGCCTGAACATAGAGCATGATCCTGCGCACACATGATGGCCATCTCAGGAGCGACGGTGCAAAGCGACAAATCCTTCCTGTCGCGGCTACGGGTGAGCAGGAAGACGTCCTTGCCAGGCGGCACGGGTCCGAGTTCAGTCATTCTCAACATCGGGTCTCTGCCCCCGATGTAGTGAGGAAGAAGCACAAGTCCGGCTCCGGATCGCGCGGCGATTGATTGTGCGAATCGGTCATACACTTGAGAAGCCAGGCCGCGCGGGAAGTGCCGCGTCACATCCGGCGGCAGGACTTCCGATGGACGCCAGAGTCGTGACCGTCGGCCTGGTGGCACCTCAGCTGTCCCAGACGCTGGATGTCGTCGGGCTCGCCGACGCGTTCGCGCAGGGCGGCCAAGGGGCGGGGGCACGCGTGTCGTACGCCGTCACCCTCCTGGGCACCAAGTTCGGGCCGATCACTGCGGCGTCGCGGGTTCGCTAGGCTCTGAATGGTGCCTGCAGCGCTTTCTATCGAAAACGTCGGAGATGATCTTTCTACGCGGTCACCAGCATCCGCGTGTTTATTCAGCTTCGGTGGATTGCTGCCGGCATGCTCTCGAGCGCTTTCCTTTGCGCAAAGCTGGAAATGTCGCGCGGCGGTCCGCTTGGCGCTGTTGATAAGGCGGCGGGGCGCTGATGTGTCAGGGGCGCGGACGGCGAGTGACGGAACGCGGCCAACTTGAAGTTCGCATGGGACGGGTTGGAAGAAGCGCATACGCGCGAAAAGGGGAAGTCCCACAGGGGCCCCTACCATATCTCCAGTGGTTCCAGCCGGCCTCTAGATTGTAATCCAATATCCCGCATATGCGACAAATAGGCAGTTTGATTGCGAAATTAATCTATAATTTACCGCAAGAATTACAATTCAAGTCGAAGAGGTCGTAGACCCTCCGGCTGGAACCACTGGAGATATGGTAGGGGCCCCTGTGGGACTTCCCCTTTTCGCGCGTATGCGCTTCTTCCAACCCGTCCCATGAGAACTTCAAGTTGGCCGCGTTCCGTCACTCGCCGTACGCGCCCCTGACACATCCTGCCGGCTGAGGAAGATCCAGGCACCGATGAAAAAGATGATCGGCAGCCAGTTCACCAGCAGCGCGATGAACCAGGGCGTAGAATCCGACGGCGGCCGGGCGGTGATCTGCACGCCCTTCTGGGACAGCTTGCTGATCAGCCCCGGATCGAATGGCGCGTAGGTGGT
>NZ_JAKSYF010000204.1:0-34868 GCF_022829745.1 Methylobacterium sp. E-016 | reverse complement strand
CCATGGTCGCCTTGTCGGTCTCGATCTCGGCGAGCACGTCGCCGGACTTGATCGCGTCGCCCTCCTTCTTGAGCCACTTGGCGAGGTTGCCCTTCTCCATGGTCGGCGAGAGGGCGGGCATCAGGACGTTGACGGGCATGGTTCAGGTCTCGTCCGAGGGCAGGGAGGGGGCGTCGGGTTCGGCGCGGGGATCGGCGAAGGGAAACAGGTCGTCCAGCGGAAACGGGACGGCGTCGAAAGGCGGCAGGGCCACGGTCTCGCGGCGCGTCACCGTCCCGAGCAGCAGCCATCGGGACGCGGTCAGCGCGAAGGCCTCCAGCACGCCGTCGGCGGGATCGAGCAGCCAGAGGTGCCCGACGCCGGCCTCCGCGTAGATGCGCCGCTTCGGGCCGCGGTCGAGACGCACCGTGGACGGCGACAGGATCTCGCAGACCCAGTCCGGCGGCGTCTCGACGAAGGCGGTCTCCGGCTCGGCCGGCAGCCGCTCGCGGCGCCAGCCGGCGAGATCGGGCACCACGACCTGCGCTCCGAGATGGAGCTCGGGTTCGATCATGAAGATCCAGCCGCCCGGTCCGCCGCGTCCGTGCCGGAAAGGGGGGCCCAGAACGGAGCCGAGATCCAACGCCGCCATCGCATGCCGCGGCCGCGGTCGCGGATGCGTCTCCAGCGCCCCGTCGATGATCTCGGCGACGAGGTGATCGGGGACCGCTTCGAGGTCGGCGTAGGTGGCGTGCCGGAGCGCGGGTTCGGCCATGGCCAGAATCCCGTCAGTTCAGGCCGCCGGGATCGAGGCCCTCGGCCTCCCACCCCGCGCGAATGCGCTCGAACGCCTCCTCCTCCGACAGGTCGGTCTCCAGGGCGTAGGCGCGGGCGGCCTGCCGGGCGAGGTCGACCATCAGGCGGCCCCACGTGGCGGGGTCGTCGAAGGACCGGCGCAACGCCACGCTCACCGCCCCGTCGACCACGGCCGCGCGCAGCACCTCGATGCCGCCCTGCTCCAGGGCGTCGGGGGGGACCTCGAGGGCTTGGAAGGATTCACTCATACGACGTCATGACCCATCGATGGCCCCGTTCCCGCCGGTCAGGCACGAAGGCGGATCGCATTCACCGGTAGCAGACGGCCTTGGCCGCCTCGACGACCTCGGCGACGTTGGGCAGGGCGAGCTTCTCGAGGTTGGCGGCGTAGGGCATCGGCACGTCCTTGCCGGTGACGCGCAGCACCGGCGCGTCGAGGTAGTCGAACGCGTCGACCATCAGGCGGGCCGAGATCTCGGCGCCGATGCCCGATTGCGGGAAGCCCTCCTCCACCGTGACGCAGCGGCCGGTCTTCTTGACCGACGCGAGCACGGTCTCGGTGTCCATCGGCCGGATCGTGCGCAGGTCGATCACCTCGGCCTCGATGCCCTGGTCGGCCAGGATCTGCGCCGCCTTCAGGGCGTAGGTCATGCCGATGGCGAAGGAGACGATGGTCACGTCCTTGCCGGTGCGGTGGATCCGCGCCTTGCCGATCGGCAGCACGAAGTCGTCGAGCTTCGGCACCGGGAAGGTCTGGCCGTACAGGATCTCGTTCTCGAGGAAGATCACCGGGTTCGGGTCGCGGATCGCGGCCTTGAGCAGGCCCTTGGCGTCCGACGCCGTGTAGGGGGCGATCACCTTCAGGCCCGGCACGTTGGAGTACCAGGCGGCGTAGTCGTGGCTGTGCTGGGCGCCGACGCGGGCGGCGGCGCCGTTGGGGCCGCGGAACACGATCGGGCAGCCGAGCTGGCCGCCGGACATGTACAGGGTCTTGGCCGCCGAGTTGATGATGTGGTCGATCGCCTGCATGGCGAAGTTGAAGGTCATGAACTCGACGATCGGCTTCAGGCCCGACAGGGCCGCGCCGACGCCGATGCCGGCGAAGCCGTGCTCGGTGATCGGGGTGTCGACCACGCGGCGGGCGCCGAATTCCTGCAGCAGGTTCTGCGTGACCTTGTAGGCGCCCTGGTACTCGGCGACCTCCTCTCCCATCACGAAGACGTCCTCGTCCCGGCGCATCTCCTCGGCCATGGCGTCGCGCAGCGCCTCGCGGACGGTCATCGTCACCATCTCGGTGCCGGCCGGGAACTCCTCCATCACCGGCTCGGCGGCCTTGTTGGTGATGGTGGCGGGCGCGGCCGGCGCCGCGGGCTTGTCGTCGCCGGTCTTGGCGGTGGCCGACGGGCCGGAGGCCATGCCCTCGGCCTGCATCGTCGGCGTCGGGGCGGGCTGCCCGCCCGTGTCCGCACCGTTCGGCTTCGACGAGGCCCCTCCGGCGGCGGCCGCCGCGACGTCCTCGCCCTCGCCCGCGATGATCGCGATCGGGGTGTTGACGGCGACGCCCTCGGTGCCCTCGGCGACCAGGATCTTGGCGAGCGTGCCCTCGTCGATCGCCTCGACCTCCATGGTCGCCTTGTCGGTCTCGATCTCGGCGAGCACGTCGCCGGACTTGATCGCGTCGCCCTCCTTCTTGAGCCATTTGGAGAGCTTGCCCTCCTCCATGGTCGGAGACAGGGCGGGCATCAGGATGTCGGTCGCCATGGAGGGTCTCTGATCGGTGAGGCGGGCGGGGCGGCCTGGCAGGGGATCGTCGCGGGGCGGCGGCGCGCCCTCAGGCGCGCGCTTCCAGGAGGATGTCGGTCCACAGCTCGGACGAATCCGGCTCGGGATCGTGCGTCGCGAACTCGGCGGCGTCGTTGACGGTCTCGCGGACCTTGGCGTCGGTGGCCTTGAGCTCGGCCTCGGCGACGCCGTGCAGCTCGATCAGGCGCTTGCGCACCATCTCGATCGGGTCGTGCTCGTCGCGCATCTTCGAGACTTCGTCCTTCGTGCGGTACTTCGCCGGGTCGGACATCGAGTGGCCGCGATAGCGGTAGGTCTGCATCTCGAGGATGTAGGGCCCCTCCCCGGTGCGGGCATGCGCGATCGCCCGGCCCGCCGCCTCGCGGACCGTGCGCACGTCCATGCCGTCGACCTGCTCGCCGGGGATGCCGAACGAGATGCCGCGGCGGGAGAAGTCCGTCTGCGCCGAGGCGCGGGCGACCGAGGTGCCCATGGCGTAGCGGTTGTTCTCGATCACGTAGACCACGGGCAGCTTCCACAGCTGCGCCATGTTGAAGCTCTCGTAGACCTGGCCCTGGTTGGCCGCGCCGTCGCCCATGTAGGTCAGGCTGACCTTGCCGTTCTTGCGGTAGGCGTCGGCGAAGCCGAGGCCGGTGCCGAGCGAGACCTGCGCGCCGACGATGCCGTGCCCGCCGAAGAACTGCTTCTCGCGGCTGAACATGTGCATCGAGCCGCCCTTGCCGCGGCTGTAGCCGCCGCGGCGGCCGGTGAGCTCGGCCATCACCCCCTTCGGGTCCATGCCGCAGGCGAGCATGTGGCCGTGGTCGCGGTAGCCGGTGATGACCTGGTCGCCGTCGACCGAGGCCATCTGCATGCCGACGACGACCGCCTCCTGGCCGATGTAGAGGTGGCAGAACCCGCCGATCAGGCCCATTCCGTAGAGTTGCCCCGCCTTCTCCTCGAAGCGGCGGATCAGCAGCATCTGGTGGTAGGCGTGGAGGTCTTCCTCACGGGTGAATTGCGGCGCGTTCGGTGCGGGCTGGTGCTCGGCCGCCACGGCCTCCGGCGTCTCCGCGGCAGGGTTGGGCTGCCCCGCATCTTTCGCGGCATCCATCGGCGTGCTCCCGTGCTGGCGTCTGTTCCCTCCCGGTTTAGGACACGCGCTCCGGGAATGCGAGGGCCGACGCTCTGACAGGTGTTTGTGGTTGTCATACCCGATCCGCATGCCCGATCCGCACGCCCGATCGGCATGATCCCCTCGGGACGGCGGATGCGGGCCGCGCTCAAGCCGGGACGCGCGCGCGGGACTGGAGGCGGTACCCGCTCACGGGTCGATGACGACCACGTCGTTGGCGTGCACCCGGCCGAGGACGACCCGGGCGCGCTCCTCCAGCAGGTCGCGGTCGATCTGCTCGCTGCGCAGCAGCGCGACGCGGTGCTCCCAGGTCGCCCGCTCGGCCTTGGCCGCCGCGAGCTCCCGGGTGAGCCCGAAGGCCTGGATCTTGAGGGCGCGCTTGGCCTCCAGGCCCCGGTTGCCGTTCTCGGCCTGGTACACAAAGTAGCCGACCACCAGCCCGGACAGGGTCCAGAGGCTGAGAGGCAAAACGACCATTCTGACGCGGCGACGGACGACCATGGCGCGACCATCGTCCGGGTCGGTTAACAAAGCCTTTGCCGCGGCCGCCGATCGTGCGCTCGGCGGTGGACGGCCGCGCCCGGATGGGTTGAACCGCGCCCCGTGGTGATGGATAGTCGGAACAAAGATCGAACATCGAGGCGGCCGCCCTGCGGTGCGGCGGTCTCGCGGAACGGGACAGCGCAGTGACCGCCTCGGTGCGGAAAGTTATCCACATCGACATGGACGCGTTCTACGCCTCCGTCGAGCAGCGCGACGACCCGGCCCTGCGCGGCCTGCCGGTCGCGGTCGGCGGCTCGCGCGAGCGCGGCGTGGTCGCCGCCGCGAGCTACGAGGCGCGGGCCTTCGGGGTGCGCTCGGCGATGCCCTCGGTGACGGCGCGCCGGCTCTGCCCAGACCTGGTGTTCGTGCGCCCGCGCTTCGAGGTCTACCGCGGCATCTCGGAGGAGATCCGGACGGTATTCTCCGAGCACACGCCGGTGATCGAGCCGCTCTCCCTCGACGAGGCCTACCTCGACGTCACCGAGAACCTGCAGGGCCTGCCGACCGCCACCGCCGTCGCCCGGGCGATCCGCACCACGATCCGCGCGCGCACCGGACTCGTCGCCTCGGCCGGCGTCTCGTACAACAAGTTCCTCGCCAAGGTCGCCTCGGACTACCGCAAGCCCGACGCGCTGTTCGTGATCACCCCCGAGATGGGTCCGGCCTTCGTCGAGGACCTCGCCATCGGCCGCTTCCACGGCATCGGCCCGGTGACGGAGGCGAAGATGCGCCGCCTCGGCATCCATACCGGCCGCGACCTCAAGGCCCGCTCGCTGGAGGATCTGGCCGCCATCCTCGGCAGCGCCGCCCCCTACTATCACGGGGTGGCCCGCGGCATCGACGAGCGCCCGGTGCGGGCGCACCGCATCCGCAAGTCGATCGGTGCCGAGAACACCTTCTCCGACGACAGCGCCGACCTCAAAATCCTCGCCGAGCGCCTCGCGCCGATCCTCGACAAGGTCGCGGCGGCCTGCGCCGCCAAGGGTCTGCGCGGCCGGACCGTGACGCTGAAGGTGAAGTTCTCCGACTTCGCGCAGGTCACGCGGGCGCGCTCCCTGGCTTCCCCCGTCGGCGACCGCGCCAGCCTGGAGGCGATCAGCCTGGGCCTGCTGCGCGACCTCCGCCCGCTCCGGCGCAGCGTGCGGCTGCTCGGCGTCTCGCTCTCGGCCCTCGACCACGGCGACGCCGCGGAACCGCTGCAGCTCGGCCTGGCGATCTGAGGCGTCGCCGCGATCGTTCGATCGGGATCGCCGGCGCCGCGGTCATCGGGTCGCGCCTGCGTCCGCGGCGCCGCGCCCTATCTCGATGGGAAGCGACACCGGGAGCAGCCAACCATGACCGACGATCCCCGCGAGGCCGGAGCCCGGCCCCCCTTCCCCGGCGACCAGCAGCAGGAGCGGCCGGGATTGTCGTCGCGGATGACCCCCGCCCCCGATCACGGCGAGCACAGCTACGTCGGCAAGGGGCTGCTGACGGATCAGGTCGCGCTGATCACCGGCGGTGATTCCGGGATCGGCCGCGCGGTGGCGATCGCCTACGCCCGCGAGGGCGCCGACGTGGCGATCTCCTACCTGCCGGTCGAGCAGTCCGATGCCGAGGAGACGGCGCGCTGGGTCGAGCGGGCCGGGCGCCGCGTCCTGCTGCTGCCGGGAGACTTGCGCGAGGAGGCCCATTGCCGCGACCTCGTCGCCCGCACGGTGGCCGCGTTCGGGCGCCTCGACGTGCTAGTCAACAACGCGGCCGCGCAGACGATCAACGAAGGGCTCGACGACGTGACGGCGGAGGACCTCGAGGGCTCGTTCCGCGCCAACGTCTTCGCGATGTACTACCTCGCCCAGGCGGCGGTGCCGCACATGAAGCCGGGCTCGGCGATCGTGAACTCGACGAGCCAGCAGGCCAAGGTCGCCGACAAGACGATGCTGATCTACGCCGCCACCAAGGGCGCGATCGCGAGCCTGACGATCGGGCTGTCGAACCTGCTGGCGCCGAAGGGCATCCGGGTGAACTGCGTCGCGCCCGGCCCCGTGTGGACCCCGATCCAGCCGATCGTGAAGAGCCCCGAGCAGATCGAGCAGCTCGGGGCCGACACGCCCCTCGGCCGCGCCGGGCAGCCGGCCGAGCTCGCCCCGGCCTACGTGCTGCTGGCGTCCCGCGAGGGCAGCTACATGTCCGGCGCCCTGGTGCCCGTCACCGGCGGCACGCCGATGTACTGACGCACGAGGCGCGGCGATCCGGAACGGAGCGCCGCGCCTGCGATTGACGGCGGAACCCCCGCCGGGCCGGACCGCCCCGCCATCGGAGCCAGATCCATGTCGAAGATCATCGCCGCCACGTTCGAGACCCGCCGCGACGCCGAGATGGCGGTCGAGCACCTCGTCCAGGAGCACAAGATCGACCGCAAGGCCGTGACCATCGCGCCGGTCTCGGACGAGAACAGCGCCGGCACCGAGACCGCGGGCGCCGACATCGAGGACGGCCGCGTCGAGAAGACCCACACCGACGGCGAGCCGAAGCTCGCCGGGCGCCTCAAAGTCTCGGCCGAGGTCGAGCCAGCGCTCGCGGACAAGGTCGAGTCCTCGTTCGCGACCTACGGCGGCCAGGCCGCCTGAGCCGGAACGACGCACCATGCAGCCCCCTTCGACCGCCCGGGCGACCGCACCGCGCACCGTCGAGGGCGTGAGTCCCCCACCCGATCGGAAAGGGACAGGGTTTTCCGGAAAGGCATCTCATCGGAGCGGAACGCGATCGGCCCCCACCGGCCCCGCCCCGTCATTCCGGGCTCTGCTGCGCAGCCCCGGGATGACGGGGCGGGGCCGGATTAGTTTCGCTCGAGGCCGGGACGATGCATGAAGACGATCGGCCTCCGTAGCGAGAAGTGGCGCTACCCGTGCGTGAACTTCGGCGCGCGCTTCTCGACGAAGGCGGCCATGCCCTCCTTCTGGTCCTGGGTGGCGAACATCGCGTGGAACACCCGCCGCTCGAAGCGCACGCCTTCCGTGAGCGTGGTCTCGTAGGCGCGGTTGACCGCCTCCTTGGTCATCATCGCGATCGGCTTGGACATGCCGGCGATGGTCTCGGCGACCCGCATCGCCTCCGCGACGAGCCCGTCGGCGGGCACGACCCGCGAGACCAGCCCGGCCCGCTCGGCCTCGGCCGCATCCATCATCCGGCCGGTCAGGCACATCTCCATCGCCTTGGCCTTGCCGACGAACCGGGTCAGCCGCTGGCTGCCGCCGATGCCGGGCATCACCCCGAGCTTGATCTCCGGCTGGCCGAACTGCGCGGTGTCGGCGGCCAGGATCAGGTCGCACATCATCGCGAGCTCGCAGCCGCCGCCGAGCGCGAAGCCGGCCACGGCCGCGACGATCGGGGTCCGCAGGGCCGTGAAGCGCTCCCAGTCGGCGAAGCGGTCGCCGGCATACATCTCGGCATAGGTCGCCGCCTGCATCTCCTTGATGTCGGCGCCGGCGGCGAAGGCCTTGGCCGACCCGGTGATCACGATGCAGCCGATCCCCGGATCGGCATCGGCGGCGGTCGCCGCCGCGATCAACGCTCTGGTGAGCTGCGCGTTGATCGCGTTCAAGGCCTTGGGCCGGTTCAGGGTGATGAGCCGGACGCGCCCGCGCGTCTCGATGAGGATCGTCTCGTCCCCGGTCAGATTCTCCGGCATGGTCAAACCTCCTCGCGCGGTCCGCGCAGCATCTGGACGATCGCCGAGAAATCCTGCCCGCCGTGGCCTTGCGCGTCGAACCGGGCATAGAGGCGCTCGGCCTCGGCGCCGAGGGGCGTCGCGGCGCCGGCGGTGCCGGCGGCTTCTTGCGCGAGGCGCAGGTCCTTCAGCATCAGGGCGGCAGCGAAGCCCGGCCGGTAGCCGGTGTTGGCGGGCGAGGTCGGCACCGGCCCCGGCACCGGGCAATAGGTGGTGAGCGACCAGCACTGCCCGGACGAGACCGAGGCCACGTCGAACAGGGCCTGCTGCGAGAGCCCGAGCTTCTCGCCGAGCGCGAAGGCCTCGCACACGCCGATCATCGAGATGCCGAGGATCATGTTGTTGCGGATCTTGGCGGCCTGGCCGGCGCCGGCCGCGCCGCAATGGAACACGCTCCGGCCCATCCGCTTCAGGATCGGCTCGGCGGCGGCGAAGGCCTGTTCCGAGCCGCCGGCCATGAAGGTCAGCGTCCCGGCCTTGGCGCCCCCGGTGCCGCCGGAGACCGGCGCGTCGATCGCGGGGCAGGAGCGCGCCTCGGCCAGGGCGTGGGCCTGGCGGGCGCTCGCGACGTCGACCGTCGAGGAATCGATCAGCAGGGTGCCGGCGGGGACCGCTCCGGCGACCTGCGACCAGACCTCGACCACGTGCCGGCCGGCCGGCAGCATCGTCACCACCGCGGACGCGCCCTCGACCGCCTCCAGCACCGAGCCGGCGACGGCGACGCCCTCGGCCCGCGCCGCCTCCAGCGAGGCCGGGGCGAGGTCGAACCCGCGGACCGCGTGCCCGGCGCGGACGAGGTTGGCCGCCATCGGGCCGCCCATGTTGCCGAGCCCGATGAAGGCGATGGTCTGGGGCCGCGTCGTCATGGGTTCCTCCCGTATGTCTCTCACGGCGGCGCTCTGCGTGGAGCACGACCGATCCTTGTTGCTTGCTCCCATTTACCCCCTCATCCTGAGGTGCCGGAGCGAAGCGGAGGCCTCGAAGGAGACATCTAGGTCGCGCTGCGATCCCTGGAGCCCTCCTTCGAGGCCCGCTGGCGCGGGCGCCTCAGGATGAGGGAGCAGGGGGGACAAGACGTCGTCCGGCACCGAAAAGACCGGGGCCGCCCGCGGCGCGAGCCAGCCGGCGATCCGTTCGGGGTCGACCGCGTCGAGGGTCGGCGGCGACCAGCGCGGCGCCTTGTCCTTGTCGATCACCGCCGCGCGGATGCCCTCGCGAAAATCCCCCTCCGCCAGCAGGGCGAGGGACGCGTGGAACTCGCGCTCCAGGCAGGCCTCCAGCGTCGTCGCCGCGCGGCCGAGACGCAGCAGGCGCAGCGTCAGCACGAGGCTTGACGGCGACTTCTCCAGCAGCGTCGCGCGCGTCCGCCCGGCGAATTCGGAGCCTTCGGCGGCGAGCGCGGCCAGGATGTCCTCGACGCGATCGTGCGCGAAGCAGCGGTCGATGACGGCTTGCGCCGCGGCGAGCGGGGCCGGCCCCGGCGTGACGGCGCGCGCGTCGATCGCCGCCCGGACGGTGGCGTGGCCGGCCTCCGGGGCGAGGGCGGCGAGCGCATCGATCAGGGCGGGCAGCGTCGCTGCGGGCACGCAGGCGTCGGCGAACCCCGCGAAGATCGCGTCGGCCGCGCCCATGGGCTCGCCGGTCAGCCCGAGATAGGTCCCGGTCTCGCCGGGCGCGCGCGGCAGCAGCCAGGTGCCGCCGACGTCGGGCAGGTAGCCGATGCCGGTCTCCGGCATGGCGATGCGGGAGCGCCCGGTGACGACGCGGTGGCCGGCATGGCCCGACAGCCCGACGCCGCCGCCCATGGTGATCCCGTCCAGGATCGCCACGAACGGTTTTTCGTAATGCGCGATCCGAGCATCGAGGCGATACTCGTCGCGCCAGAAGTTCTCGGCGGAGCTTGAACCCGCGCTCTCGTAGAGCGAGCGCAGGTCGCCGCCGGCGCACAGGCCGCGCTCGCCCTCGCCGGTGAGCAGGATCGCGGCGACGCCTTCGTCGGCGGCGAAAAGATCGAGGGCGGCATCGATCGCGCCGACCATGCCGTGGGTCAGCGCGTTCAAGGCCTTCGGCCGGTTCAGGCGGATGCGCCCGAGCGTGCCGACGCGCTCGACGAGGATGTCGGGCATCAGCGCCCCCCGAGCAGCGCGCGGGCGATGATCACCCGCATGATCTCGTTGGTGCCCTCCAGGATCTGGTGGACGCGCAGATCCCGGACGATCTTCTCGATGCCGTACTCGGCGAGATACCCGTAGCCGCCGTGGAGCTGCAGCGCCTCGTTGGCGACGTGGAACGCGGCGTCCGTCACGTGGCGCTTGGCCATGGCGCAGAGCTTGGTCGCCTCCAGCGCCCTGGCGTCGAGGGCGGCGGCCGCGTGGCGCAGGAACGCGCGGGCGACCTCGAGCTCGGTCGCCATGTCGGCCAGCCGGAACTGCAGCGCCTGGAAGTCCGAGAGCTTCTGGCCGAAGGCGCGGCGGTCGCCCATGTACGCGAGCGTCCGGTCGAGGGCCGATTGCGCGCCGCCCAGCGCGCAGGCGGCGATGTTGAGGCGGCCGCCGTCGAGCCCGGCCATGGCGTAGCGGAAGCCGTCGCCCTCGTCGCCCAGCCGGTTCTCGACGGGCACCCGGCACTGGTCGAAGCGCACCGCGCGGGTCGGCTGGGCGTTCCAGCCCATCTTGCGCTCGTCGGCGCCGAAGGAGAGGCCGGGCGTGCCCTTCTCGACGACGATCGCCGAGACGCCCTTCGCGCCCTCGCCTCCGGTCCGGGCCATGACGAGGTAGAGGTCGCTGGCGCCGGCGCCCGAGATGAACTGCTTCTCGCCGGTCAGCACGTAGGCGTCGCCGTCGCGAACCGCGCGGGTTCGGAGCGCCGCGGCATCCGAGCCCGAGCCTGCCTCGGTCAGGCAATAGCTGGCGATCCTGTCCATCCGCGTCAGCGACGGAAGCCAGCGCCGGCGCTGCGCCTCGCTGCCGAAGGCGTCGATGATCCAGGAGGACAGGTTGTGGATCGAGAGGAAGGCCGCCACCGTCGGGCAGCCTTCGCCCAGAGCCTCGAAGATCAGGCTGGCGTCGACGCGGCTCAGGGCCGATCCGCCGACATCCTCGCGGATGGTGATCGCGGCCATGCCGAGAGCTGCCGCCGCGCGAAGGGTCTCGACGGGGAAGTGCTTGCGCGCGTCCCAGTCGAGGGCGTGCGGCGCGATGTGCTCGCGCGCGAAGTTCTGGGCCATCTCCCGGATGGCGACCTGATCCTCGTCGAGCCCGAAGCGCATGGCATCAAGTCCTTGGCTGGACGGTTACTCCCTCCCCCGCAGAGGGGGGGAGGGTCGGTTCACCGCATCGTCGGGATCGAGAACTCCGCGCCGCTCTTGATGCCCGAGGGCCAGCGCTGCGTCACGGTCTTGGTCTTGGTGTAGAAGCGGATCGCGTCGGGCCCGTGCTGGTTCAGGTCGCCGAAGCCCGAGCGCTTCCAGCCGCCGAAGGTGTGGTAGGCGATCGGCACCGGGATCGGCACGTTGACGCCGACCATGCCGACGTTGACCCGGGCGGTGAAGTCGCGCGCCGCGTCGCCGTCCTGGGTGAAGATCGCGACGCCGTTGCCGTATTGGTGGGTGGAGGGCAGCGCCAGCGCCTCCTCGTAGTCCTTGGCCCGCACGACCGAGAGGACCGGGCCGAAGATCTCCTCCTTGTAGATCGTCATGTCGGCGGTGACGCGGTCGAACAGGCAGCCGCCCATGTAGAAGCCGTTCTCGTAGCCCTGCAGGGTGAAGCCGCGGCCATCGACGGCGAGCTCGGCGCCCTCCTGGAGGCCGGTCTCGATGTAGCCCTTCACCCGCGCCACCGCCTCGGCGGTGACCATCGGGCCGTAATCGGCCGAGCCGTCGTGCGAGGGGCCGATCTTGAGGCTCTCCACCCGCGGCACCAGGCGCTCCATCAGCCGGTCGGCGGTGCCCTCGCCGACGGGGACGGCGACCGAGATCGCCATGCAGCGCTCGCCGGCCGAGCCGTAGCCGGCGCCGATCAGCGCGTCGACGGCCTGGCCCATGTCGGCGTCGGGCATGATGATCATGTGGTTCTTGGCGCCGCCGAAGCACTGGGCGCGCTTCCCCGTCTGCGCGGAGCGGACGTAGATGTACTCGGCGATCTGCGAGGAGCCGACGAAGCCCACCGCCTTGATGTCCGCGTCGTCGAGGATCGCGTCGACCGCCTCCTTGTCGCCGTTGACGACGTTGAGGATGCCCGGCGGCAGGCCGGCCTCCAGGAAGATCTCGGCGATGCGCATCGGAACGCCGGGGTCGCGCTCGGACGGCTTGAGGATGAAGGCGTTGCCGCAGGCGATGGCCGGGGCGCATTTCCAGAGCGGGATCATCGCGGGGAAGTTGAACGGCGTGATGCCGGCGACCACGCCCAGCGGCTGGCGCAGGGAGTAGACGTCGATGCCGGGGCCGGCGCCTTCCGTGAACTCGCCCTTCAGCAGGTGCGGGATGCCGCAGGCGAACTCCACCACCTCGACGCCGCGCTGGATGTCGCCCTTGGCGTCGGGCACGGTCTTGCCGTGCTCGGAGGCCAGCAGCTCGGCGAGTGAATCCGTCTCGCCGCGGATCAGCTCGAGGAAGCGCATCATCACGCGGGCGCGCTTCTGCGGGTTGGTCGCGGCCCAGGCGGCTTGCGCGTCGCGGGCGTTCTCGACCGCCGCGCGAAGCTCGGCGCGGCTCGCCAGGGCGACGCGGGCCTGGACCTCGCCGGTCGAGGGAAGGAACACGTCGGCGAAGCGGCCGCTGGTGCCCGCGACGGTCTTGCCGCCGATGAAATGCCCGATCGTGCGCATGTGCGCCTCTCCTGTGCTCGTTTCCTCAGGTCCGGCCGGCGCGACGGCCGGCCGATTTTGAGCGGACCATAGCAGCGCCGATCGGGCGATAAAGCTGGACCTGCTCGCAGCCGGTGTGCATCGATGCACAGCGCCATCCCCGTCGGACCCAGCCCGTGAGCCTCAAGAAGACCCACAACTGGGACGACCTGCGCTTCTTCCTCGCCGTCGCCCGCACCGGCACGCTGACGGCCGCGGCGGCGCAGACCGGCACCGAGCACACCACCGTGGCCCGGCGCATCCTGGCCCTGGAGGAGGGGCTCGACCGCCGGCTCTTCCACAAGAGCAACCTCGGCTACGCGCTGACCGAGGCCGGCGAGGCGCTGCTCGGGACGGCGGAGGCGATGGAGAGCGCCTTCGTCTCGGGCTCGGCGGCCGGCGGCACCGGGCGGAGCGTCGCGGGCACGGTGCGGGTCGGCGCGCCGGACGGGTTCGGCAGCGTGTTCCTCGCGCCGCGGATGCACCGCCTGACCGAGGCCCATCCCGGGCTCGAGATCGAGATCATGGCGACCGCGCGGATCTTCAGCCTGTCGAAGCGCGAGGCGGACATCGTCGTCAGCCTGTCGGCACCGCAGCAGGCGCGGGTGGTGACGCGGCGGCTCACCGACTACCGGCTCTTCGTCTACGGGTCGAAGGCGTACCTCGACGCGGCCGAGCCGATCCGGACGGCGGCCGACCTCGGGCGGCACCCGTTCGTCAGCTACATCGAGGACATGCTGTTTGCGCGGGAGCTCAACTACCTCAACGTGATCGGGCCAGGCGCCAGCGCGCGGCTGCGCTCGACGAACCTGCTCGCCCAGGTGCACGCCACGCTCGCCGGTGCCGGCCTGTGCATCGTGCCGGCCTTCATCGCGGCCGCCCATCCCGGCCTCGTGCCGGTGCTGCCGGACGCGCTGTCGCTGACGCGGGCCTTCCACATGCACATCCACGAGGACCACCGGAAGGCCGCCCACATCCGCGAGGTGGCGGCCTTCATCGTCGGCGCGGTCGAGGCGGCGCAGGCGCTGTTCTCGCGGGCGGGATAGTGCGTCGCACCGGCAAGCTCAGGCAGGATACTGCGCGCCGGATGTCGCGCGACGGGCGCCGACCGGGCTTGTCCTCGCGCCCGCGCAGCCGCTAGCCTGCCTTTCGTATTCTGCGTTCATTCGCGCGCGTCCCCTCGGCGCGTCCCTTTGGAAAGACGGATCCAACGCCATGATCAGCGCCATCGCCCTGCCGCGGCTGATGCGGATCGGAGCCGGTGCGTGCGGGCTGCTGCCGGAGGTGCTGGGGCAGCTCGGGCTGTCCCGGCCGTTCGTCGTCACCGATCCCTACCTCGCCGACAGCGGCCGGGCGGGGCGGCTCGTCGAGCGCCTGGCGGCGGCCGGCGTCCGGGCCGGGCTGTTCTCGCAGACCGTGCCGGACCCGACCGTGGCCTCGGTGGAGGCGGCTTTGGCCGCGCTCAAGGCCGGCGACCACGATTGCGTCGTCGGCTTCGGCGGCGGCAGCCCGATGGACACGGCCAAGGCCGTCGCGGTGCTGGCCCGCCACGGCGGCCACATGCGCGACTACAAGGCGCCCCACAGCCAGGACGCGCCCGGCCTGCCGATCCTGGCGATCCCCACCACCGCCGGCACCGGCTCGGAGGCGACGCGCTTCACTATCGTCACCGACGGGGCCACCGACGAGAAGATGCTGTGCGCCGGCCTCGCCTACCTGCCGGTGGCGGCGCTGGTCGATTACGAGCTGACCCTGAGCAAGCCCGCGCGGCTCACCGCCGATACCGGGATCGACGCGCTGACCCACGCGATCGAGGCCTACGTCTCGCGGAAATCCAACCCGTTCTCGGACGGGTTCGCGCTCGCCGCGATGCGGGCGATCGCGCCGAACCTGCGCCGGGTCTGGACCGATCCGGGCGACCGGGCTGCGCGGGAGGCGATGATGTTCGGCGCGACGCAAGCAGGCATCGCCTTCTCCAACAGCTCGGTGGCCCTCGTCCACGGGATGAGCCGGCCGATCGGCGCGCATTTCCACGTGCCGCACGGGCTTTCGAACGCGATGCTGCTGCCGGCCGTCACCGCCTTCTCGGCGCCGGGCGCGCCCGGGCGCTACGCCGCCTGCGCCCGGGCGATGGGCGTGGCGCGGGAGGGCGACGACGAGCGCAACGCGGTCTCCCGCCTGATCGCCGAGCTGCAGAACCTCAACGACGACCTGCAGGTGCCGACGCCGGGCGACTACGGCATCGACGAGGCCCGGTGGAACGGCCTGATCCCGACCATGGCGGCGCAGGCCCTGGCCTCGGGCTCGCCCGGCAACAACCCGGTGGTGCCGGACGCGGAGGCGATCGCGACGCTGTACCGCCAGGTCTGGGCCGCCTGAGCGGGACGGGACGCGCGGGCAGGCGCCTTTCCCGAACGGGCTGCCGGCTTCACGAATCTCACAATCCCGGTTTTCGCACCCGCCCCGTCATTCCAGGGCGCCGCAGGCGAGCCCGGCGATCCAGAGCCGCAGGTTGTGCTCCAGCTTGCACTGTCGGCGGCACTGGATCCCCACATCACCCTTGACCCTGAAGACAGTCGCCGGGCTCGCCTCCGGCGCCCCGGGAGGACGGTGGGGGTTTTCGAACCGAAACGCGCGAGCCGGGCGGACGTGATAGCCCCCGCAGAGGGGAAAGAGGCTCCGCCGAAGCTTCAGTTCAGCAAAAGACTGATCGAACACAAGACAACGGAAAAGCCACCGAAAACCAGGGAGAACGCCGATGCCGAGCTTTCGCGAGTCCCGCGACTTTCTTCTGGCCCGCCGCACCGACTACGCGGCGGCCTATGCGGGCTTCCGATGGCCGGACGCGGCGGCGTTCAACTGGGCGCTCGACTGGTTCGACGCGGATCTCGCGACCCGCCCGGAGACCCGCGACCGCCCTGCCCTGTGGATCGTCGACGCGGCCTCGGGGGCGGAGACGAAGGTTTCGTTCTCGCAGATGAGCCGGCGCTCGAACCAGGTCGCCAACCACCTGCGGTCGCTGGGCCTGCGACGCGGCGACACCCTGCTGCTGCTGCTCGGCAACGTGCCGGCCCTGTGGGAGACGATGCTGGCGGCGATGAAGCTCGGGGCGATCGTGATCCCGGCGACCACGCTGCTCACCGACGGCGAGCTGGCCGACCGGCTGGAGCGCGGGCGGCCGCGGCTGATCGTGGCCGGGGCCGATCAGGTGCCGAAGTTCGAGGGCGTCGACCTGGGGCCGGTGGTGCGCCTGACGACCGGGCCGGCCGCGCCCGGCTGGCAACCCTACGCGGCCGCATTCTCGGCCTCCGACGCGTTCGCGCCCGACGCGGCGACCGGCGCCGACGACCCGTTCCTGCTGTACTTCACCTCCGGCACCACGGCGAAGCCCAAGCTCGTGCGGCACAGCCACCGCTCGTATCCGGTCGGCAGCCTGTCGACGATGTACTGGCTCGGGCTGCAGCCCGGCGACGTCCATTGCAACGTCTCCTCTCCCGGCTGGGCCAAGCACGCCTGGTCCTCGGTCTTCGCCCCCTGGAACGCCGGCGCCACGGTGTTCGTGGTCAACCAGGCGCCGTTCTCGGCCCCTGCCCTGCTCGCGGTGCTCGCCCGCTGCCGCGTCACCACCCTGTGCGCACCGCCGACGGTGTGGCGGCTGATGATCCAGGAGGACCTGACCGGGCACGACCTGGCGCTGCGCGAGGTCTGCGCCGCCGGCGAGCCGCTGAACCCGGAGGTGATCGAGCGGGTGCGCGACGCCTGGAACCTGACCATCCGCGACGGCTACGGCCAGACCGAGACCACGGCCCAGGTCGCCAACACCCCGGGCCAGACGGTGAAGCCCGGCGCCATGGGGCGGCCGCTGCCGGGCTACACGGTCCGCATCCTCGACATCGACGATCAGCCGGCGAGCGAGGGCGAGGTCTGCCTCGCCCTCGGCGAGCACCGCCCGGCCGGCCTGATGCAGGGCTACGACGACGGCGCCGGCCACCTTTCCGGCGCGGACGGGCCGCTCTACCGCACCGGCGACGTCGCCTTCGTCGAGCCGGACGGAACCCTGACCTTCGTCGGGCGCGCCGACGACGTGTTCAAGTCCTCCGGCTACCGCATCAGCCCGTTCGAGCTGGAGAGCGTGCTGATCGCGCATGCGGCGGTGGCCGAGGCGGCGGTGGTGCCGGCGCCCGACGCGATCCGCTACACGATCCCGAAGGCCTTCGTGTCGCTCGTCGGCGGCGCGGAGGCGACGCGGGAGACCGCCCTCGACATCTTCCGCTTCACCAACGCGCGGCTCGCGACGTTCAAGCGGCTGCGGGCGATCGAGTTCGTCGCGGAGCTGCCCAAGACCATCTCCGGCAAGATCCGCCGGGTCCAGCTCCGGCGCCTGGAGCACGACGGCACCACCGACGACCCGTTCCGGGGCTTGGCCTTCGCCCAGTCGGACTTCCCGGAGCTGAAGTCCGACGAGCGGAAACCGGGCTGAGCGGTCCGGCTCAGCCGGCCGCCCGGGGAAGCCGCCCGCCGCGGGGCGTGCGCGGCGGATCGTCGGCGAGCGCCGCGTGCGCGGGCGACGGATGGCGGACCTTGGAGGGCCGGCCGGTCTCGCGCATCCGCCGGTCGGCTTCGGGCCAGTCCGGCAGGCCCGGCGCGATCCAGTGGGCGACGGAGGCCTCGTCGCACCAGCGGCTGAGCTTGCCCATCGCCGCGCGGTGGTCGCCGGCCAGCACGTAGGCGCGCATCGCCGCCTCGTCGGCCCAGGCGGTGACGGTCCAGAAGGTCAGCTTGGCGTCGTCGAGCAGCGCGCCGTCGCGGTAGCCCGCAGCGTTGCGCGCCTGCAGGCCCGAGCGGACGCCGTACCACGCGAACCCGGGCACGAAGCGCCAGGAGCGCAGCCGCAACCGGGTGAGGCTGATCCAAAGCATGGACGGCATCTCGCGTGACGGCTGCCGCGCCCTCGCACACGCCGTGCCGTGCCATGCTCCGGCCGCGTGTCCTCAGCCGCGGCGGCTGTCGAGGCGTGGACCGCCGAGGCTGATCCGGCTGCCCTGCGAACGGTGGCTGCCGTAGCTCGGGGCGGCGTAGGGGCGGCGCGACAGGTCGTAGAGGGTGTTGCCGACGAGGCCGGCGGCGCGGCGCAGCACCGCACCGTCGCAGGTGGCCGCGATCCGGATGCCGAGCTCGTGGGTGTGGCTGCGGCCGTAGAGGTAGACCGCCAGCCGCGCGCGGGTCGCCTCGGGGATCTCGCAGACCATCGCCGACACGGTCTCCGGGTCGGCGCGGGAGATCCGGCCCAGCGCGTCGGGCGGCAGCGGGCACTCGGCGGTGGGGTCGTCGAAGCTGAGGGTCAGGGTCTGGGTCACCACGGTCGCTCCCGGCTTGAAGGCCACAGGATGGCGAGCGGATGGTTAACGAAGCGTAACGGCGCGTATCCGATCGTGTCCGGAGCGACGCCTTGCCGGGGCGCGCGTCTACGGCGCGCGGGCCTGCTCGCGCAGCACGAACTTCTGGATCTTGCCCGTGGCGGTCTTCGGCAGGGGGCCGAACACGATCCGCTTCGGCACCTTGAAGCGGGCGAGGCCGGCCCGGCAGAAGGCGACGATCTCGGCCTCGCTCGGCGCGGTCGCGCCGGCCTTGAGCTCCAGGAAGGCGCAGGGGCTCTCGCCCCATTTGGCGTCGGGCTGCGCGACCACGGCGGCGAGCATCACCGCGGGGTGGCGGGTCAGGACCTCCTCGATCTCCAGGCTGGAGATGTTCTCGCCGCCGGAGATGATGATGTCCTTGGCGCGGTCCTTGATCTCGATCTGCCCGTCGGGGTGCTTCACCGCGAGGTCGCCCGAGAGGTACCAGCCGTCGCGAAGCGTCGCGGCCGTCGCCTCGGGGTTCTTGAGGTAGCCCTTCATCACGGTGTTGCCGCGCAGGGCGATCTCGCCGACCGTGGCGCCGTCCCGCGGCACCGCCGCCAGCGTTCCGGGATCGACGACGCGCACGGCCTCGACCGTCGGCAGCGCCACGCCCTGGCGGGCCATGCGGCGGTGGCGCTCGCCGGGCTCCAACCGGTCCCAGTCGGGGCCGGGCACGCAGATCGTCGCCGGGCCGTAGCTTTCGGTGGCGCCGTAGAGGTGGGTCACCGCGAAGCCGGCCGCCTCCATCGCGGCGATCACGGTCGAGGGCGGCGCGGCGCCGCCCGTCGCGCAGCGCACCCGCTGCGGGAACGGCCTGCGCACGTCCGCGGGGGCGTTGACGATCATCGACAGCACGATCGGCGCGCCGCACAGATGCGTGACGCCGTGCTCGGCGATCGCCCGATAGATCGCGGCCGGCTCGACCCGGCGCAGGCAGACCTGGGTGCCGCCGGCCGCCACCACCGCCCAGGGGTAGGACCAGCCGCTGCAATGGAACATCGGCAGCGTCCAGAGATAGACGCTGCCCGGCGAGAGCCCGAAGGTGAGCGCGTTGCCGAGCGCCTGGAGGTAGGCGCCGCGGTGGCTGTAGACCGCGCCCTTCGGGTCGCCGGTGGTGCCCGAGGTGTAGAGCAGGCAGAGCGACTGCCACTCGTCGTCCGGCCCCGGCCCGACGAAGTCCGGGTCGCCCTCCGCGACGAGGTCCTCGTAGGCGAGGCCGCCGCCCGCGGGGTCGTCCACGGCGATCACCAGGATCGGGTCCGGGACGGCCTCCAGCGCCTCGGCGGCGAGCGCCCGGAACGGCGCGTCGACGATCAGCGCTCGGGCCCCGCCATGGGTCAGCGAGGCGGCGAGCGTGGCGGCGTCGAGGCGGGTGTTGAGCGGGTTCAGCACCGCGCCGAGCATCGGCACGGCAAAGTGCGCCTCGATCATCGCGGGCACGTTGCCGGCCAGGATCGCCACCGTGTCGAGCCGGCCGATCCCGCGCCCCCCCAGCGCCGCGGCGAGGCGGCGGCAGCGGGCGTCGAGCGCGCGATAGGTCAGGCGCCGGTCGCCGTCGATCACCGCCAAGTGGTCGGCGAAGGCGTCGGCGGCGCGCGCCAGGAAGCTCACGGGCGTCAGCGCCGCGCAGTTCGCGGCCGAGCGGTCGAGCCCGGTCTCGAACGGGCTCATGCGCCCACCCTCCCCGCGCCTCCGCCGGCCCGGGTCACAGCGGACGCCGGGTGATCCGCGCGATTAGGCCGACGATGCCCTCGCGGAACAGCAGCACGCAGAGCACGAAGACCACGCCCTGGATGATCGTCACCCAGGCGCCGAACTGCGCGAGGTAGGTCTCCATCGTGACGATCACCAGCGCGCCGATGATCGGCCCGAACACCGTGCCCATGCCGCCGACCAGCGTCATCAGCACCACCTCGCCCGACATCGCCCAGTGCACGTCGGTGAGGGAGGCGAGCTGGAACACGATCGCCTTGGTGGAGCCGGCGAGCCCCGCGAGCGTCGCCGAGAGCACGAACACCGCGAGCTTGTACTGGTTCACCCGGTAGCCGAGCGAGATCGCGCGGGGCTCGTTGTCGCGGATCGCCTTCAGCACCTGCCCGAACGGCGAGTGGATGATGCGATAGATCAGCAGCAGGCCGCCCATGAACACCAGAGCCACGAGGCCGTAGAGCGCGCGGTCGTCGGCGAGGCTGATCGTGCCGAACAGGGCGCCGCGCGGCACCGCCTGGATCCCGTCCTCGCCGCCGGTGAACTTGGCCTGGAGCGAGAAGAAGAACGCCATCTGCGCGAGCGCCAGCGTGATCATCGAGAAGTAGATGCCCTGGCGCCGGATCGCGAGCGCCCCGAAGACCAGCCCGAGCAGCGCCGCCGTCAGCGTGCCGCAGAGGATCGCGAGTTCCGGGCTCAGGCCCCAGACCTTGGCCGCGTAGGCGCAGAGATAGCTCGCCATCCCGAAATACGCGGCGTGCCCGAAGGAGAGCAGGCCGCCGTAGCCGAGCAGCAGGTTGAACGCGAGCGCGAACAGCCCGAAGCACAGCACCTTCATCAGGAACACGGGGTAGAGCACGAACGGCGCCACCGCGAGGAACACGGCGATGCCGAGCATGATCCTGCGATGCAGGGCGCGGTCGTCCCTGCCTTCGGAAATGACCGGGGCGATGGCGGCGTCCGCGGGAGCGAGGGCGGCGGTGTCGGCCATGTCAGAATCCGTCTGTCTGGATGGCCATCGACCGTGAACGGCCGATGGCGTCCGCCGCACCTGCGGCGACGCGCGGTCGCGCTTCCCGCCGACCGCGCGTGGGCGGGCCGGCCTCGGCGCTCGTCGGCGTGGGCTGGCGCATCAGGCCGTCCGCCCGAACAGGCCGGCGGGCTTCACCAGCAGCACCAGCACCATGATCACGAAGATCACGGTGGCCGAGGCCTCGGGATAGAACACCTTGGTCAGCCCCTCGATCAGCCCGAGGCCGAACCCGGTGATGACCGAGCCGAGGATCGAGCCCATGCCGCCGATCACCACCACAGCGAAGACCACGATGATGATGTCGGCGCCCATGTTGGGGTTGACCGAGTAGATCGGCGCAGCGAGCACCCCGGCGAAGCCTGCGAGCGCGACGCCGAAGCCGTAGGTCAGGGTCAGGAACAGGGGCACGTTGACGCCGAAGGCCTGGACCAGGGTCGGGTTCTCGGTCGCCGCGCGCAGGTACGAGCCGAGCTTGGTCTTCTCGATGACGAGCCAGGTGGCCAGGCACACGGCCAGCGACGCGACCACGACCCAGGCGCGGTAGTTCGGCAGGAACATGAACGGCAGGCGCTGCCCGCCGGAGAGTTCCGGCGGGATCGCGTAGGGCAGGCCCGAGACGCCGTAGTAGTTGCGGAACAGCCCCTGGATGATCAGCGCCATGCCGAAGGTCAGCAGCAGGCCGTAGAGGTGGTCGAGCTTGTACAGCCGCGCGATCAGCACCCGCTCGAGCACGATGCCGAAGGCGCCGACGAGGAGCGGTGCCAGGGCCAGCGCCCACCAGTAGTTGACCCCGAGGTAGTTGAGCAGCATCCAGGCGACGAAGGCGCCCATCATGTACAGCGCCCCGTGGGCGAAGTTGATGATGTTCAGAAGCCCGAAGATGATCGCCAGCCCCAGGCTGAGGATCGCGTAGAACGAGCCGTTGATCAGCCCGAGCAGGAGCTGGCCGAACAGCGCCTGCATCGGCACGCCGAAGATCGTGGTCATCGCAACCCAGCCATCGTCTGCCCCGACGCCGCGGCGCGCCGTGCGCCGCGGGAGAACGCCAACCGCTCAGCCCTTCACGAGGGGGCAGCCGCCCTCGTTCAGCGGGCGGAACACCTCGTTGCCGGGGATGGTGGCCAGCAGCTTGTAGAGGTCCCACTCGCCCTTGGACTCGGCGGGCTTCTTGACCTCGAACAGGTACATGTCGTGGATCTTGCGCCCGTCGACGCGGATCGTGCCCTTGCCGAACAGCGGGTCGTCGGTCGGCATGTCCTTCATCCTGGCGACGACCTTGGCGCCGTCGGAGGCCGCCTTCAGCGCCTCCACCGCCTTGAGGTAGTGGAGCGTGCCCGCGTAGACGCCGGCATGGTTGGCGGTGGGCTTCTTGCCGCCCATCTGCTTGGCGAAGCGGTCCGAGAAGGCGCGGGTGGCGTCGGTGAGGTCCCAGTAGAACGGCTCGGTCAGGACGAGCCCCTGGGCCACCTTGGTGCCGAGCGAATGCACGTCGGAGGAGAAGACGAGGAGGCCGGCCAGCGCCTGCCCGCCCTCGGTGATGCCGAACTCGCCGGCCTGCTTGATCGCGTTGATGGTGTCGCCGCCGGCGTTGGCGAGCCCGATCACCTTGGCGCCCGACCCCTGCGCCTGCAGCAGGAACGAGGAGAAGTCGGCGGTCGGGAACGGGGTCTTGACCGAGCCGACGACCTTGCCGCCGTTCTTGGTGACGACCGCGGTGGTGTCGCGCTGGAGCGTCTGGCCGAAGACGTAGTCGGCGGTGAGGAAGAACCAGGTGTCGCCGCCGCGCTTGACCATGGCGCCGCCGGTGCCGTTGGCGAGCGCCACCGTGTCGTAGACCCAGTGCACGGTGTTGGGGGTGCATTGCACGCCGGTGAGGTCGGCGGTGCCGGCGCCGGTGTCGATGAAGGTCCTGTTCTTCTCCTTGGTGACCTGGTTGATCGCCAGGGCCACGGAGGAGGTCACGCCGTCGATGATCATGTCGACGCCGTCGCGGTCGTACCATTGCCGCGCGATCGCCGAGCCGACGTCGGGCTTGTTCTGGTGGTCGGCCGAGATGACCTCGACCTTGAGGCCCTTGTCGGCGGCCTTGAAGTCCTCGACCGCCATCCGGGCGGCCACGAGCGAGCCCTCGCCCGCGATGTCGGCGTAGACGCCGGAGCGGTCGGTGAGCACGCCGATCTTGACCGGCGTCTGACCCTGCGCGGCCGCCGCCGTCAGGGTCCCCAGCGCGGCGGCAAGCAGCATTCGTCTCAGCATCCGGTCCGTCCTCCTCGGTGCGCCGGCCGTTTTACGCGTCGGGGCCAAGTGCCCGTCCGTCGTCGGCCTCGTGCGTCGCGTTTCTCTTCGTATGAGGACTCTAGAAGTCCGTCGATGCCCGAGGTCTTCAGACCCCGAGATAGGCGTGGAGCTTGTCGATATTGGCGTCAAGCGCGTCGTTGGCGATCTCGTCGACCACCCGCCCCTGCTCGATCACCACGTGGCGGTCGGCGAGCGTCTGGGCGAAGCGGAAGTTCTGCTCGACGAGAACGATGGTGTAGCCGCGGCCCTTCAGCTCCCGGATCGTCCGGCCGATCTGCTGGACGATGACGGGGGCGAGCCCCTCGGTCGGCTCGTCCAGCAGGATCAGCTTGGCGCCGGTGCGCAGGATGCGGCCGATGGCCAGCATCTGCTGCTCGCCGCCCGAGAGCTTGGTGCCCTGGCTGCCGGCCCGCTCCTTGAGGTTCGGGAACAGGGTGTGGATCTCGGCCACCGACATGCCGCCCGGCTTCACGATCGGCGGCAGCATCAGGTTCTCGGCCACCGTGAGGCTCGCGAAGATTCCGCGCTCCTCCGGCACGTAGCCGAGGCCGAGCCGCGCGATGTTGCGCGAGGCCATCCCGATCGTCTCGACGCCCTCGTAGGTGATCGAGCCGGCGCGGCGCGCCAGGATGCCGATGATGGCGCGCAGCGTCGTGGTCTTGCCCGCGCCGTTGCGGCCCAGCAGCGTCACCACCTCGCCGGCCCGCACGTCGAGGTCGATCCCGTGCAGGACGTGGCTCTCGCCGTACCAGCCCTCCAGGCCGCGCACCGCCAGCAGGGCGTCCGAGCCCGCGCGCGGAACGGTCTTCAGCGCCGCCTCAGCCATGCCCGGCCCCGATATACGCCTCGATCACGCGCGGATCCTTCGACACGGTGGCGTAGTCGCCCTCCGCCAGCACCTGGCCGCGGGCGAGCACGGTGATCCGGTCGGAGAGCGAGGCGACCACCGACAGGTTGTGCTCGACCATCAGGATGGTGCGGTCCTTGCCGACCCGGCGGATCAGGGCCGCGGTGCGCTCGACGTCCTCGTGGCCCATCCCGGCCATCGGCTCGTCGAGCAGCAGCATCTCGGGATCGAGCGCCAGGGTGGTGGCGATCTCGAGCGCGCGCTTGCGGCCGTAGGACAGCTCCACCGCCTGGTGGCCGGCGAATTCCGACAGGCCGACCTGGTCGACGAGGTCCAGGGCCTCGGCATCGAGGCGGCGCAGCACCGTCTCGGCGCGCCAGAAGTCGAAGGAGTCGCCGTGCTTGCGCCGCTGCAGCGCGATGCGGACGTTCTCCATCACCGTAAGGTGGGGGAACACCGCTGAGATCTGGAACGAGCGCACCAGCCCGAGCCGGGCGACGTCGGCCGGCTGCAGGCGGCTGATGTCGCGGCCCTTGTAATGGATCGCGCCGGCCGTGGGGCTGAGGAACTTGGTGAGAAGGTTGAAGCAGGTGGTCTTGCCGGCGCCGTTCGGGCCGATCAGCGCGTGGATGGTGCCGCGCACAACCTCGAGCGTCACGCCGTTGACGGCGCGGAACCCCTTAAACTCCTTGGTCAACCCGGTCGTGGACAGGATGATGTCCTGTGCCAAACGCAACCCTCCCCTGCATCTTTAGCAGGATGTATCGCCGGAAGCGCCGGCGGCGTCCATCGCGTTTTCGAAGGCGGCGCGAACATTCCCCGGCCGATGACACCCCTTCCGGCAGCGGAAAGCGTGACAGTCGGGAGCAGGTTGTCCGGCCGGCGCTTGCCGGCCGCATCGCAGCATGCCAGTCTGGCCGCGTCCGCATAAAGCGATACGGGAGAGCCCAGATCGGTCCGACGACCGATCATGGCGCCGACGGAGCAACCACCCCCGGAAACTCTCAGGCACAATCACCGTATCGTTGGACGATCTGGAGAGAGGCGCCGCCTGGCGCCCACCGAAGGAGAAACCTCGGAGACCGCCGACGCGGCGTCCGGGGGAAGCTCTCAGGTAACCGCGACAGATGGGGGCATCCGAGGAACGCATCCGCGTTCTTCGGCGGCTCGTCGTCGTGGAAACACCAGATGCATGCGGACCCCCTCGCGACCGTCGACACCCCCCGCGCTTCCGGCCTGCTGCGCACCCCGCTGCACGCCCTGCATCTGCGCCGCGGCGCGCGGATGGTGCCGTTCTCCGGCTACGACATGCCGTTGCACTATCCCGCCGGGCTGCTGAAGGAGCACCTTCACACCCGCGCGAACGCCGGCCTGTTCGATGTGTCCCACATGGGCCAGATCGCGCTCGCGGCGGACGACCCGGCCGAGGCCGCCCGCGCCCTCGAGGCCCTGATCCCGGCCGACATCGTCGGGCTGAAGCCCGGCCGGCAGCGCTACGGCCTGCTGACCGCCGCCGCCGGCGGCATCCGCGACGACCTGATGGTGGGCAATCTCGGCGACCGGCTGGTGCTGGTGGTCAACGCCGTCAACAAGGCGGCCGACCTCGCCCATCTCCGGGCCTACCTTCCCGCCGCGGTGACGGCGACGGCGCTCGACCGCGCGCTGATCGCGCTCCAGGGCCCGAAGGCGGAAGCCGCCCTGGCGCGCATCGCCCCACAGGTCGCGGCGATGCGCTTCATGGATGCGGCGGAGGTTCCGATCCTCGGGCATGCCTGCCTCGTGACCCGCTCCGGCTACACCGGCGAGGACGGCTTCGAGATCTCGCTGCCGGACGTCGCCGCCGAGGCCGTCGCCGAGGCCCTGCTCGCGGACGCTGCGGTGATGCCGATCGGGCTCGGCGCCCGCGATTCGCTTCGGCTCGAAGCCGGCCTGTGCCTGCACGGCACCGATATCGGCCCCGACACCTCGCCGGTCGAAGCCGGCCTGGCCTGGGCGATCCCGTCCGTGCGCCGCATCGGCGGCGCACGCGCCGGCGGCTTCCCGGGCGACGCCCGGATCCTCGCCGAGATCGCCGCCGGCCCGTCCCGCCGCCGCGTCGGCCTGCGCCCGGAGGGGCGCAGCCCGGTGCGGGCGGGGGCACCGCTGTTTGCCGAGGAGGCCGGCACCGAGCCCGTCGGCACCGTCACCTCCGGCGGCTTCGGCCCGAGCCTCGGCGCGCCGGCGGCGATGGCGATGCTGCCCGTCGCGCTCGGGACCGACGGCACCCGCGTCTTCGCCGAGGTCCGCGGCCAGCGCCTGCCGGTTCGGGTCGTCCCCCTCCCCTTCGTCCCGGCCGGGTTCAAGCGCGGCCGCATCTGAAACATCCCGTCAGGAGCAAGACCATGCTGCGATTCACCGACGCGCACGAGTGGCTGAGGGCGGAGGGCGAGGTCGTCACCGTCGGCATCACGGCGCATGCCGCCGAGCAGCTCGGCGACCTCGTCTTCATCGAGCTGCCGAAGGTCGGCGCCAAGCTGTCGAAGGGCGAGGCGGCGGCCGTCGTCGAATCGGTCAAGGCGGCCTCGGACGTCTACGCGCCGCTCTCGGGCGAGGTCGTCGCGGTCAACGACGCGGCGGCGGGCGACCCGGCCGCCGTCGGCACCGATCCGCAAGGGGCCGGCTGGCTCTACCGCCTGCGCCTCGACGACCCGTCCGAGATGGACGGGCTGATGGACGAGGCCGCCTACGCCGCCCTGCCGAAGTAGCCGCCTCCGCCGCTCCGCCGCCGGCGCCGACGCGCCGGCGGCCTTATCGCCCTTCAAGCCGGGATGCCGCCATGACCGCGCATTACGACCCCTACGACTTCGCCAACCGCCGCCACATCGGCCCGACCCATGCCGAGATCGACGCGATGCTCTCGGTGGTCGCGGCCCCGAGCCTGGAGGCGCTGATCGACGACACCCTGCCCCCCGACATCCGGCAGGCGCGGCCGCTCGCGGACGACCTCGCCTTCGGCCCCGCGCTGACCGAGCGCCGGGCGATCGAGCGGATGCGCGAGATCGCCGACCGCAACCGGGTCCTCGTCTCGCTGATCGGCCAGGGCTACCACGGCACGACGATGCCGCCGGCGATCCAGCGCAACATCTTCGAGAACCCGGCCTGGTACACCGCCTACTCGCCCTACCAGCCGGAGATCAGCCAGGGACGGCTCGAGGCGCTGATCAACTTCCAGACGCTGGTCTGCGACCTCACCGGCCTCGACGTCGCCAACGCCTCGCTGCTGGACGAGGCCACAGCCGCCGCCGAGGCGATGGGCATGGCCCGCCGCGTCGCCAGCTCGAAGGCCGAGGCCTTCTTCGTCGACCGCGACTGCCTGCCCCAGACCATCGCGGTGCTGCGGACGCGCGCCGCGCCGATGGGCTGGCGCATCGTCGTCGGCGATCCCCTCGCCGACCTCGACCCGGAAGCGGTCTTCGGGGCGATCTTCCAGTATCCCGGCGTCTGCGGCGCGATCCACGACGTCTCGGGGCCGATCGCGGCCCTGCACGCGGCCGGCGCCATCGCCGCGGTCGCGGCCGATCCGCTGGCCCTGACACTGCTGAGGTCGCCCGGCGAGATGGGCGCCGACATCGCGATCGGCTCGATGCAGCGCTACGGCGTGCCGATGGGGTTCGGCGGACCGCACGCCGCCTACATGGCGACCCGCGACGCGCACAAGCGCGCGCTGCCCGGGCGCCTCGTCGGCGTCTCGGTCGACGCCCAAGGACGCCCTGCCTACCGCCTCGCGCTGCAGACCCGCGAGCAGCACATCCGCCGGGAGAAGGCGACCTCGAACATCTGCACCGCGCAGGTGCTGCTCGCGGTCATCGCCTCGATGTACGCGGTGTTCCACGGCCCCGCCGGGCTGAAGGCCATCGCCCAGCGCGTCCACCGCGACGCGGTGCGCCTCGCCCAGGGGCTCGCGGCGTTGGGCTTCACGGTCGAGCCCGAGCACTTCTTCGACACGATCACCGTCCGGGTCGGGGCGTTCCAGGGCGTGATCCTGGCCCAGGCGGTCGCCAACGGGGTGAACCTGCGCAAGGTCGGCGACGACCGGATCGGCATCACGGTGGACGAGCGCACCCGCCCCGACATCCTGCAGGCGGTCTGGCGCGCCTTCGGGGCGACGGATCCGATCTACGACGAGGCCTGGCCCGCGTCCCGGCTGCCGGACGGCCTGGTCCGCACCTCCGCCTACCTCACGCACCCGATCTTCCACATGAACCGGGCCGAGAGCGAGATGACGCGCTACATGCGCCGCCTCGCCGACCGCGACCTGGCGCTCGACCGGGCGATGATCCCGCTCGGCTCCTGCACGATGAAGCTCAACGCCACCGCCGAGATGCTGCCGATCTCCTGGCCGGAATTCTCGGAGATCCATCCGTTCGTGCCGGCCGATCAGGCCGCCGGGTATCACGAGCTCATCGGCGACCTGTCCGGGAAGCTGTGCGCGATCACCGGCTACGACGCGATCTCGATGCAGCCGAATTCCGGCGCGCAGGGCGAGTATGCCGGGCTGCTCGCGATCCGGCGCTACCACCTCTCCCGCGGCGCGGCGCACCGGACGATCTGCCTGATCCCGTCCTCGGCCCACGGCACCAACCCGGCCTCGGCGCAGATGTGCGGGATGAGCGTGGTGGTCGTCGGCGCCGACGCGAACGGCAACATCGACGTCGCGGATTTCCGCGCCAAGGCCGAGCGGCATTCCGACAACCTCGCGGCCTGTATGATCACCTACCCCTCGACCCACGGGGTGTTCGAGGTGCGGGTGCGCGAGCTCTGCGACGTCGTCCACGCCCATGGCGGCCAGGTCTACCTCGACGGCGCCAACCTCAACGCGCTGGTCGGGCTGGCCCGGCCCGGCGACATCGGCGCCGACGTCAGCCACCTCAACCTGCACAAGACCTTCTGCATCCCGCACGGCGGCGGCGGGCCCGGCATGGGGCCGATCGGCGTCAAGGCGCACCTGATCCCGTTCCTGCCCTCCGATCCGCGCTCGGGCGAGGAGGGGGCGGTCTCGGCGGCCCCCTACGGCTCGGCCTCGATCCTGCCGATCTCCTGGAGCTACTGCCTGATGATGGGCGGGCGCGGCCTCGCCCAGGCGACCCGCGTCGCGATCCTCAACGCCAACTACATCGCCGCCCGGCTCGGCCGCGCCTACCCGATCCTCTACGCCGGCGCCAACGGCCGGGTCGCGCACGAGTGCATCGTCGACGTGCGCCCCTTCCAGAAGAGCGCCGGCATCACGGTCGAGGACATCGCCAAGCGCCTGATCGATTGCGGCTTCCACCCGCCGACCATGAGCTGGCCGGTGGCCGGCACGCTGATGATCGAGCCGACCGAATCCGAGACCCAGGCCGAGATCGATCGCTTCTGCGACGCGATGCTGGCGATCCGCGCCGAGATCCGCGCCATCGAGGAGGGCCGCGCGGACCGGGCGGACAACCCCCTCAAGCACGCGCCGCACACGGTCCAGGACCTGATCGGCGCCTGGGAGCGGCCCTATTCGCGGGAGGCGGCCTGCTTCCCGTCGGGCGCGCGCGGCATCGACAAGTACTGGCCGCCGGTCAACCGCGTCGACAACGCCTACGGCGACCGCAACCTGATGTGCTCCTGCCCGGCCCCCGACAGCTACGAGGCCGCGGCGGAGTGAACCGACGCCCGCCGCGCCTCGGCGACGACGCGTTCCGGCCGCCGGCCGGCACGCACCCGACGTTTCGGGAGCCTCGAATGACGGTTCCGCGCCATTTGCCGACTCTTTGAGCGCCGAATGCCCGTTCCGACACTTCCGCATGAGGAACATTCACCTCTACCGGTATTTGGAAAGTCTTTCCTCCTCGCGGCGGAGCGCCCCATGAAGATCCGGACCGGCTACACGATCGGCTACGACACGTTCGGCCCGACGGCGCTCACCTACCAGCTCAACGTCCACCCCTCGCGGGCGATCGACCTGCTCACCTCCGACGCGATGCGGGTCGATCCGCCGGTGCCGATGCGGACCTACACCGACGGGTTCGGCAACACCTGCGTGCGGCTGCTGTCGCCGGGCGGGCGCATCACGGTGTCGGCCGACTTCCTGATCGTCGACAGCGGCGAGCTCGACGCCTACGAGCCGACCGCGCAGCAATTCGCGGTGCCGGACCTGCCCGACGACGTGCTCGTGTTCCTGCTGGGCTCGCGCTATTGCGAGACCGACAAGCTCTCCGGCATCGCGTGGTCGCTGTTCGGCAACACGCAAGAGGGCTGGTCCCGGGTGCAGGCGATCGTCACCTGGGTGCACCAGCGCATCCGCTTCGACTACCAGCTCGCCGACGCCACCCGCTCGGCCTTCGACGGCTACAACCAGCAGGTCGGCGTCTGCCGCGACTACGCGCACCTCGCCGTCGCCCTGTGCCGCTGCATGAACATTCCGGCGCGCTACTGCACCGGCTATCTCGGCGACATCGGCGTGCCGGTCGACATCAACCCGATGGACTTCTCCGCCTGGTTCGAGGTCTACCTGAACGGCCCGAACGGCGGCCGCTGGTACACCTTCGACGCCCGCCACGACGCGCGCCGGATCGGCCGCATCGTCATCGCGCGCGGCCGCGACGCCACCGACGTCGCGATCTCCACCAGCTTCGGCACGGCGCTGCTGGCGCAGTTCGACGTCCACACCGACGCGGTGCCCGACGACTTCGTGCTGATGCAGGCCGCCTGAGCGTCCGCCCGCGCCAGGGCATCCCGCCGCAGCGACGGATCGCGGGATGGCCGCGCGGGACTCCCCCCGGTATCCGCCCGCCATGGATCCGACCGCGCTCGCCCTGATGGCCACCGCCCTCACCTATTCCGGCTACCTCGTGCTGCTCGGGTGGCGCTGACGGGCGTGTTCCATCTCGCCGCGGCGAAGACGGGTCTGGATGCCTGGGCCGGCTCGAGCCCCTGAAGCTGCATCGTCGGGCACTTCGGGCCGTGGGCAGTGGTTCGAGCCCTGGGACGATGCCGGCGACGGGCTTCGCGCAGGCGATCCCTGTCCCAGGCCGCATCGGCCGTGACGATGTCGACCGGAACGTCGGTGATCAGGCTCTCGGCCTGAGGCGCACCGCCCCTCCGGCCCGCGCCGAGGGTGAAGCACAACCGGGCAGCCCGGGCCGTGCACGGCGAAATGGATCCGACTGCTCCGCCGGCCGCGCGAACGTCCGAGCGCCGGGTCGGACGCGGCTCGATCGCCGGCCCCCGGCGCCGACCGAAGGCCGGCGGGCGCGCGCGATGCTGGCATCCACGATCGGGTCTTCGAAGCCGGGATCGTCCGACAGCGCCCCGGAGATCCGCCGCCACCCCCCTCTCCGGTTCCGGCAGCCGAACCGACGAAGCACGCCGTTCCGCTCGGAGCCTCCGGCGGATCGCGTCGAGGCCAGCCGCGGCGCTGGATCCAGAGGACGCCCCCGACGAACGTCCGGTCGTCGCACCCGGCCGCGCCCTTCAGGTCCGGCCCCCCGATGATCAGCGGCGCCCGGCGCTTTCACGGCCCGTCGCCGAGAACCAATAAATATAGTTTTTCTAAACTATTTCTTCGATGATCGAAAAACGACTTGTATATCGCAATAAATCAAGGTGCTTCATGAGGCGCATGACTTTTATTCCAGCAAATAGCCTGGATTTTTCCTTCATCCCGGCTGCGTCGTGAAGTCGTCTCTTAGACTTGCAAGACTGCAAATTTCCGCAATTCGATGTTGTTGATGTCGAAGATAAGGACGTGCTATCAAATATATACTCGAAAGACGATTGCAAGACGACGGCCTTGCAAGACGTAACTTAACTGTTTATCGGAATTTACGTAAGCCATCCTTCCCCGAAGGCCAAGCAGAATCGGCTGCCTACGGGGCTCTTTGGCCTTGCGGAGCCAGTCAGGCCATGAAAACCAAACGGTTTCCGCCCTGCCTCCCGCCGGTTGACCTGTGTTGCGGCATTCATCCATTGCATACATCAAACGCATGATGTAACGATGCCAAGCGATTCCTATCATCACACGTGTGGTATACATGGAGTGGCAGATGTCGGATCTGGCAAAAGCCGGATTATATTGCGATGAAGCAAGGAATATTATTGCGCGCGCAGAGGAAACTTTTCTTTGCTTGAACGAGGGCGGCGCTTGCTTGGGACATAAATTGATGGCCGCCCAGAATTTCGCGGCGCTGAAGCGGCTCGGTCAAATCATCGATCGGCATGATTGTCTTATAAGCTCGAGATCGCCTATCAACGCTGTTGAGATTCCCGTTGTCATCAAGCGGCGCTGGTGGGCAATCGTGCTGAGGCGCAACAAAGGCAATGATCGCACCTTCGAGACGCCGACCTCGGCCGCTTTCATCCCGTCCGAAATCGAAACGCATGAGAATTCGTTGACGATGACGGGTTCCGACAAATAGGTCCTGGTCTCCGGTCCCGGCCTGTCGCAGGACCGTTGTGCTCGTCATCGAGGCGCCGGCATGTTCAAGCCCCTGCTGATCTGGCCGGCGGTGCTGGCCTTAAGCGCGAGGATCCTTGTCGCCGAGATGATCAATCCTCCATCGTCGAGCCAGGCGGTGGACATCGAGGCGCTCGTTGATGAGGCGGCCCGGATTCTGGAAACGCACGGTGCGGAAGCATTCGGAGATTTTCGAAAGAAGAATACGTTCTGGCGTCATGGGGACGTATACCTGTTCGTCGTCGACATGCAGGGCACCGTCCTGTTCAACGCCGCTCATCCGGATCGCGAGGGACGGGATCTGTTCAACGAGCGCGATGCCGACGGGAACCGATTTCACAAAGACTTCATCGATGTCGTCAATAGGTTCGGCGCCGGCTGGGTCGACTACATGTTTCCCAAGCCCGGTTCATCGATACCGTCCGTCAAGTGGAGCTATGTCTGCGGAACGCGCGTCGGAGGCGTGGCTGCGCTCGTGGGCGCCGGCGTCTATGTCGATTGACCGCGTTGCAGCGACGCCCGTGGCGGACGGCTCGGGCGCCTTCGCAAGGCGCGATGGGAGAGCTTCTCGGCCTGGACGCAGGTCTTCAGCCCCGCCCGGAGCGTCACGCCTCGGATCGCAGGCAGGATGCGGTGCATGGTGTCCGTTCCGTTCGCCTCCCCCCGCGGCGCGGGATGCCGCTGCGATCGATCGCATTTAGGTCGAGCCGTCGGCCGATCGCTGACGGGCGACACGGACGCGACCGCGCTCGCCGTTTCGACTTCCGCCTTGGTTCTCCGGCTTCGTCGTGCGGCTCGGGTCGGTTTGACCAGCAGGCCGGTCGTGATGCGTCCGTGTCGTACGGAACGGCGGACGACGGATCGTCAAGCGTCGCAATCCCTCGTCCTTCGGCAAGGCGTTGCAGGTCCCCGCAACACCGAGAGCTTGATCCCAGGCCATAAAGAATGCGCCAAATCATTAACTGGGCTAAAATGGTGGTGAGCGCGTTGGGGCTCGAACCCAAGACCTACGGATCAAAAGCTTGCAAAAAGCCGTGCTGCCGATGCCGCAAAATTGTTTTGACGAGCGCGTATGGTCTATATGTGAGGCGCTCTGGGTTGATGCCTTTTAATTTAATGATCGATAATAGGCATGCGATACAGCTCATTTCCCTCAGAATTTTTGATTACGAGTTCCCATAAGCTGTCCACATCCACCAGCTCTCCGCCACTGCGTAGTTCCTCGATCGCAATGCCGGCCTGCTCGATGGCTTCCGCGAGGTCTGCCGCATCGACGCCCTGTGCATCGGATATCGTGTTCGGGCCATCGGTGAGATCAAAGTAAAAATGCATGAGAGAGGCGCTTCGTTGAAGTTTGGAGTCGGAAAGGCGCTCATCGCTCACGTCATCCGGCGTGCCACGCGGTCTTCCGAGCATTTGCGACTCCCTAGGCGGCAGTGAATTCTATTGAATAATATCTTTGACTGTCTTATTAATATAACTAGGCACTATTATGATACATGGATTCAAATTATTATTGATTTTGACAATTAGCCTATCATATACATTATGTAATTTTCTTATTCATATAGTGATAAATTTAGTTCAATCGCCTCAATTATTTTCGCGATGTGGCGTCGTCGATTTGACCTGACCGGTATTTTGGACCGAGCCGATTGAGAGGCTACTGCATGGTAGCGGCCATGGGTAGCCGGAAAGCCAGGTCCGGGAAGGTGACAGGCGCGGGCGGCCGATAGCCCAAGGACGAATGCGGTCGAACGCGGTTGTAGGTATTCTGCCACATGCCGATCACGGTCTGTGCCTCCTTGAGCGAGTAGAAGATCTCTTGGCGTAGGCACTCGTCCTTCAGCTTGCCATTGAAGCTCTCACAATAGCCATTCTCCCACGGCGATCCTGGTGCGATGTACTGGATCTGCGGGCCGGTTTTGGCGACCCATTTCCGCAAAGCCTTCGCGATCATCTCCGGGCCGTTGTCGCAGCGGATGTTCTCCGGGATGCCATGCAGGCACATCGCATCGGCCAGCGCCTCGATCACACCCAGACTGTTGATGCGCCTCGCGACCTTCAGCGCTAGGCAGGCGCGACTGTGCTCGTCGATCAGCGTCAGGACACGCAGGCTTCGCCCGTCATGGGTCTGGCCCTGCACAAAGTCGAAGCTCCAGACGTGATTGCGATAGAGAGGCCGCAGCCGTACGCATGAGCCATCGTTCAACCACAGCCGGCTTCGCGGCCGATGCTTTTGCGGAACCTTGAGCCCCTCACGACGCCAGATCCGCTGAACCCGGTCTTTCCCCGCCTGCCAGCCCGCTGCCTGCAG
>NZ_JAKSYF010000201.1:0-20789 GCF_022829745.1 Methylobacterium sp. E-016 | reverse complement strand
GGCCGTGAACGTCGCCCCGCCGGACTCCGCCAAGACCTTCGTGATCGCCGCCGTCAGCGACGTCTTGCCGTGGTCAACGTGACCGATCGTGCCGATGTTGCAGTGCGGCTTCGTGCGGGCAAACTTCTCTTTGGCCATGGTAGCCTCCGGTTCGATGAGGGGTGCGCGCCGGACCTGCGGTCAGGCCGGCGACGCGGATGGGATGTCGAGGAAAGACTTACGCGTACTTGGCGATGACCTTGTCGGCTTCGCCGCGCGGCACTTCCTCGTAGTGGTCGAACTGCATCGTGAAGTTGGCGCGGCCCTGCGAGAAGGAGCGCAGCTGGTTCACGTAGCCGAACATGTTGGCGAGCGGCACCATCGCGTTGATAACGTTCGCGTTGCCGCGCATGTCCTGGCCCTGGATCTGGCCGCGGCGGGAGTTGAGATCGCCGATCACCGAGCCGGTATACTCCTCCGGCGAGACGACCTCGACCTTCATTACCGGCTCGAGCAGCACGGAGCCGCCCTTCTGCAGGGCCTCGCGCAGCGCCGCCCGGGACGCGATCTCGAAGGCCAGCGCCGAGGAGTCGACGTCGTGGTAGGCGCCGTCGATCAGCTCGACCTTGATGTCGACCACCGGGAAGCCGGCGAGGATGCCGGCGCCGAGGACCGAGTTGAGCCCCTTCTCGACGCCCGGGATGTACTCCTTGGGCACCGCGCCGCCGATCACCTTCGAGGCGAACTCGAAGCCCTTGCCCGGCTCGTTCGGCTCGACCACGAACTTCACCCGCGCGAACTGGCCGGTCCCGCCGGTCTGCTTCTTGTGGGTGTAGTCGATCTCGGTCCGGCGGGTCAGCTTCTCGCGGTACGCCACCTGCGGTTGGCCGATGTTGGCGTCGACCTTGTAGGTGCGGCGCAGGATGTCGACCTTGATGTCGAGGTGGAGCTCGCCCATCCCGCGCAGGATGGTCTGGCCCGACTCCTGATCGGTAGAGACGCGGAAGGACGGATCCTCGGCCGCGAGCTTGGCGAGCGCGATGCCGAGCTTCTCCTGATCGGCCTTCGACTTCGGCTCGACCGCGATCTCGATGACGGGCTCCGGGAACTCCATCTTCTCGAGGATCACGACCTTGACCGGGTCCGACAGCGTGTCGCCGGTGCGGGTGTCCTTGAGGCCGGCCAGCGCGACGATGTCGCCGGCGAAGGCTTCCTTGACGTCCTCGCGGTTGTTGGCGTGCATCAGGAGCATGCGGCCGACGCGCTCCTTCTTGTCGCGCGAGGAGTTGAGCACGTTGGCGCCCGACTCGATCTTGCCCGAGTACACGCGGCAGAAGGTGATCGTGCCGACGTGGGGATCGTCCATGATCTTGAAGGCGAGCATGGAGAAGGGATCGGTGTCCGTCGGGTGACGGACGATCTCTTCCTCGGTCTTGAAGTCGAGGCCCTTGATCTCGCCGCGGTCGGCGGGAGACGGCAGGTAATCGACGACCGCGTCGAGCAGCGGCTGAACGCCCTTGTTCTTGAACGCCGAGCCGCAGAGCACCGGGTGGAAGGCGCGCAGCTGCACGGCGCGGCGGACGAGCTTGCGAAGGGTCTCCTCGCTCGGCTCGACGCCGTCGAGGTAGGAGGTCATGGCTTCGTCGTCGAGCTCGACGCAGGCCTCGATCATCTTGGTGCGGTACTCGACCGCCTGATCCTTCAGGTCGGCCGGGATTTCTTCCTCGTCGTAGTTGGCGCCGAGCGCCTCACCCGACCAGACGATCGCCTTCATCTTGATCAGGTCGATCACGCCCTTGAAGGTGTTCTCGGCGCCGATCGGCAGCTGCAGGCACACCGGCTTGCCGGCGACGCGGGTGATGATGTCGGCGACGCACTTGAAGAAGTCGGCGCCGATCTTGTCCATCTTGTTGACGAACACGACGCGCGGGACGTCGTACTTGTCGGCCTGGCGCCAGACGGTCTCGGTCTGGGGCTCGACGCCCTGGTTGCCGTCGAGCACGCATACCGCGCCGTCGAGCACGCGGAGCGAGCGCTCCACCTCGATGGTGAAGTCGACGTGGCCAGGCGTGTCGATGATGTTCAGGCGCTTCTCGCGCCAGAAGCACGTCGTCGCGGCGGACGTGATCGTGATGCCGCGCTCCTGCTCCTGCTCCATCCAGTCCATGGTGGCGGCGCCCTCATGGACCTCGCCGATCTTGTGGGACTTGCCGGTGTAGTAGAGGATCCGCTCGGTGGTCGTGGTCTTGCCGGCATCAATGTGGGCCATGATGCCGAAGTTGCGGTAGTCCTCGATCGCGTGGGTGCGGGGCATCGGGATCTCTCCGAAAGGGGCGTCGGGCCGCTTACCAGCGGTAGTGCGAGAAGGCGCGGTTGGCTTCCGCCATCCGGTGCGTATCTTCCCGCTTCTTGACGGCGTTGCCGCGATTGTTCGCGGCATCGAGGAACTCGGCCGAGAGGCGCTCGACCATGGTGCGGTCGTTGCGACCGCGGGCGGCCTGGATCAGCCACCGGATCGCCAGCGCCTGGCGGCGCTCGGTACGGACCTCGACGGGGACCTGGTAGGTCGCGCCGCCGACGCGCCGGGAGCGCACCTCGATCATCGGGGCGACGTTCTCGAGGGCCGCGCGGAACACCTCGATCGGGTTGGCGCGGGCGCGGTTCTCGACGATCTCGAAGGCGCCGTACACGATCCGCTCGGCGACGGACTTCTTGCCCTCGTACATGATCGAATTCATGAACTTGGTGAGGACGATATCCCCGTACTTCGGATCGGGGATGATCTCACGCTTCTCGGCGGAATGGCGACGGGACATTGCGGAACTTCCGAGGGATAAGGATCTAAGCACCTCGCGCAGGCCGCCTTGAGCCACTCCTGAGGAGCGCCGGCGACATCCTTACGAGGCAGTGGAATGCCGTGTCGACCGCCCGGGCAAAACGTCCGGACGGGAAGATCTTACTTCGGGCGCTTGGCGCCGTACTTGGAGCGGCGCTGCTTGCGGTTCTTAACGCCCTGCGTGTCGAGCACGCCGCGGAGGATGTGGTAGCGCACGCCCGGAAGGTCCTTCACGCGGCCGCCGCGGATCATCACCACCGAGTGCTCCTGAAGGTTGTGGCCTTCACCCGGGATGTAGCCGATCACCTCGAAGCCGTTGGTGAGGCGGACCTTGGCGACCTTGCGGAGCGCCGAGTTCGGCTTCTTCGGGGTCGTCGTGTAGACGCGGGTGCAGACGCCGCGCTTCTGCGGGCAGGCGTTGAGCGCCGGCACCTTGTTGCGGCTCCGCTGGATCTTCCGCGGCTGCGCGATCAGCTGGTTGATCGTCGGCATCCTGTGCCCTCTTCCTCCGGATCGCGACGAAGCGCGATCCCGTGCGACGTAACGTGGCTCCCTGCGGAGCCGCCCACGAACCTCCCGAAGGAGATCCGCAAAACGAATATGCGCCAGGGGCCGGTGAGGACCCTTGGCGCGCTGTCGGCAGAGGAGCACCCCTGTTAAGGCAGGCGCGCTCGTACCTACTGATCTGACGAGAACGTCAGGCGATGTGAGCCTTCGACGGTGGATCGGCGCGTCGTCGACGAATGGATGAGCGTGATGCTCAACCTCGTCAGCAGCCCCCGGGCCGTTCGAAGTGGCGCGCTTCTAGCCTCCATCGCTCGAGGGGTCAATGGTTTCCGGCCGATTATCTCGCATCCTACGAGAGGTTAAGGTTTTGTGCGGGACGGTTGCCCGAAGCGATCCGCCTCCGGGTCTCCGTGTCGGTTCACGCGCCCGGCGAGCGTGCGAATGTTGTGGTCTGCGTACCGCGAGGCCGCGGATCGTGTCGTCGGGCCTGTGCAGACCGGTCGCGGCGTTACCTTGGCGGGGCCGCTATTCCAGCCGGCGCTCGGGCCCGCGGCGACCACCTCCGCGCCCATCGGGACGCGTTCCCTGATCACTTCGACCTCCCGTAGCCCGCGTGAGGCCGGAGCTTGCTCGTCGGGTGGGCGACCTCGTCAGCGCGGCGCACCGTGCCGGATCGGGGCAGGTCGGGCACGGCCCGCTTCGACAGCGCTCACGGAAGATTAAAGCGATTCGTCGAATCGTCCGCTTCGTCGGGACGGCGCGATGCGCACCCGACCATGCGATGTGGCGACGGTCAGGGTGATGCGTATGGGTAGCGTTTCGAGTGCGGCCGAGAACGTCGTCCCCTTCCGGCGGATCGCCGCCGCGGGCCGGCCTCTGCCGTACGAGGGCGGCGTCGGCGAGGGCCAGGCCCGGCGCCGGTCCGAGCAGCGCGCGCTGATGGATGCGGTCTATGCCACGGGGACGCTCACGGTGGCGGCGGGCGACCGCGAGACCAAGCTGATCGCGTCCCGGCTGCAGGTCTACGGCTTCCTCACCGTCGAGGAGGTCGAGCCGGAAGGCTCGCTGCGCCGCCTGCGTCCCTCGGAGGCGATCCGCGCCCGGGCCGAGCGGCCGTGGCGCCTGTCGAAGCCGGCCTATGCCGGGCTCTCCGTGAGCATCCCGACGATCGACGACTTCCTGTTCGAGCCGGCCGGCTTTTCGGCGTGAGCCTTCGCGCCGTCTGAGCCGAGGCGTCGGCCAGTCCGGCATTCCCCATTCGGGGCTTCATAACGAAGAAGCGCGCCGCCCTCCCGGGCCGGCGCGCTTCTTCGTTTCGGTGTGCCGCTTCGGAGGGGCGGTGCGGACTACGCCTCGCCCTCGTCGAGCTCGTCCTCGGTCGGCTTGGCGTTCTCCAGGATCTTCTCGGCGACGAGCCCCGAATTCTGCCGGATCGACGTCTCGATCTTGCCCGCGATCTCGGGGTTGTCGCGCAGGAACCCCTTGGAGTTCTCGCGGCCCTGGCCGAGCCGCTGGCTGTTGTAGGAGAACCAGGCGCCGGACTTCTCGACGATGCCGGCCTTGACGCCGAGATCGATCAGCTCGCCGACCTTCGACACGCCCTCGCCGAACATGATGTCGAACTCGACCTGCTTGAACGGCGGCGCGACCTTGTTCTTCACGACCTTGACGCGGACCTGGTTGCCGATCGCCTCGTCCCGGTCCTTGAGGGTCGAGATGCGGCGGATGTCGAGACGGACTGAGGCGTAGAACTTCAGCGCGTTGCCGCCCGTGGTCGTCTCCGGGCTGCCGTACATCACGCCGATCTTCATCCGGATCTGGTTGATGAAGATCACCATGCACTTCGAGCGCGAGATCGAGCCGGTGAGCTTGCGCAGCGCCTGGCTCATCAGGCGGGCCTGGAGGCCGGGCTGGCTGTCGCCCATCTCGCCCTCGATCTCGGCGCGCGGCGTCAGCGCCGCCACCGAATCGACCACCAGCACGTCGATCGCGCCGGAGCGCACCAGCGTATCGGTGATCTCGAGCGCCTGCTCGCCGGTGTCGGGCTGCGAGATCAGCAGGTCGTCGAGCTGGACGCCGAGCTTGCGCGCGTAGACCGGGTCGAGGGCGTGCTCGGCATCGACGAAGGCGCAGACGCCGCCCTTCTTCTGGGCCTCGGCGATGGTGTGGAGCGCGAGCGTGGTCTTGCCCGACGATTCCGGCCCGTAGATCTCGATGACGCGGCCGCGCGGCAGGCCGCCGACGCCGAGCGCGATGTCGAGGCCGAGCGACCCGGTGGAGACGGTCTCGACCTCCGCCACCTTGTCGTTCTTGCCGAGCCGCATGATCGAGCCCTTGCCGAAGGCCCGCTCGATCTGGGACAGCGCGGCGTCGATCGCCTTCGCCTTGTCCTTGTCCACCATGCCGGGGGTTTCCACCACTTTCAGTGCGGCCTGAGCCATCGTGCGGCATCCTTATGCAGGGGTTGGGCGCGCATCTCAATGCGCTGGAACCTGCATTTGATGTACCCGTTTTGTTCTCATCGAGCAAGGGCAGAATCGGCTCGCCGAAGAGCCTTTTCCGCGCCTGCCCGCCGCCTCACGGCTCGGCCATCGTCGCCTTCACCGTCTCGACGAGCTGCTTCAGGCTGAAGGGCTTGGGCAGGAAGTTGAAGGTCTCGCCTTCCGGCAGGTTCTTGCGGAAGGCGTCCTCGGCATAGCCGGAGACGAAGATCACCTTGAGCTCCGGCAGGTGCTTGCGGATCTCGCGCAGCAGGGTCGGGCCGTCCATCTCCGGCATCACCACGTCCGAGACGACGAGGTCGATCTGGTGGCCGCCCTCGCGCACGATGTGCAGCGCGTCGATGCCGGAGGCGGCCTCAAGCACGGTGTAGCCGCGGGCCGACAGCGCGCGGCTGTTGACGGCGCGGACCGGATCCTCGTCCTCCACGAGCAGGATCACCCCCTGCCCGGTATGGTCGGCCGAGGGTTTTCGCGGGGGCGCCTTCGGGGCCGGCGGCGCGGGCGGATCGCCGACGAGGACGAAGCTTTCGCCCGGCGCCTGCGCTGCGGTGGCGGGAGCGGACGCGTCGGCCGTCGGGCTCGGCAGCGCCGGCGTCGGCGCCGGCTCGGGCAGCGCCGCCGGCTCGTGGCGCGGCAGGTAGATCCGGAAGCTCGTGCCCTCGCCCACGGTCGACTGCACGTCGATGGTGCCGCCCGACTGCTTGACGATGCCGAACACCGTCGAGAGGCCGAGGCCGGTCCCCTTGCCGATCTCCTTGGTGGTGAAGAACGGCTCGAAGATCTTCTCCATCAGGTCAGCCGGGATGCCCTCGCCGGTGTCGAGCACCTCGATCAGCACGTGGTCGCCGGCCGGCGCACCGCCGCGCCCGTCGGGCTTCGCGGCGGCGCCCGGGTCGAGCACGTTGGCGGTGCGGATCAGCAGGCGGCCGCCGCCGGGCATCGCGTCGCGGGCGTTGACCGCGAGGTTCACGATCACCTGCTCGAACTGGTTCACGTCGGCCTTCACCGGCCAGATGTCGCGCCCGTGCTTGAGGTCGAGCCCGACCCGCTCGCCGAGCAGGCGCTTCAGCAGCAGCGTCAGCTCCGAGAGCGCCTCCCCGACGTTCATCACCTCGGGGCGCAGCGTCTGGCGGCGGGAGAACGCCAGGAGCTGGCGCACGAGGCCCGCCGCCCGGTTGGCGTTCTGCTTGATCTGCATGATGTCCTGGAAGGCCGGATCGGTCGGCTTGTGGCTCGCGAGCAGCAGGTCCGAGTAGCCGATGATCGCCTGGAGGACGTTGTTGAAGTCGTGCGCGATGCCGCCGGCGAGCTGGCCGACGGTGTCCATCTTCTGAGTCTGGGCGATCTGCTGCTCGAGCTGGCGCTGGGCCGTGGTGTCGAGGGCGTAGAGGATCAGCGGCTCGCGATCGGCCTCCTCCGGCTCCTGGCCCGGAGCGCCCTCCCCGCCGGCGGGGCTGAGCCAGACCCGCGCCGAGCGGTTGGCATTGCCCATCAGCATCACCTCGATCGGCTCGATCTCGGAGAGCCCGCTCGCCGCCTTGGCGAGCGCTGCATCGAGCGCCGGGCGGTCGCGCTCGACCACCGATTCGGCGACGTTCGGCTCCTCGGCGCCGGCGGCCGAATCGGCCACCGCGTGCCGCGGCAGGGTGCCGAACAGGCGCGCGAACGAGGCGTTCGCCCGCGCAATCCGGCCGGAGCGGTCCAGCGTCGCGATCGCGATCGGCGAGTTGTTGAGGAAGCGCGCGAGCCGCACCTCGGCGGCGCGCTGCGGCTCGTCGCTCTCGGCCCCGGCCGAGCGGTTGATGACGAAGGTCCGCGACGCGCCGGGCTTGCCGTCCTTGCCGAAGGCGACGCGGTGATACAGCCGCGCCGGCATCGGGTGGCCGTTGCGGCGGCGCAGGTCGAGGTCGAACCGGTCGGTGCGGACCTCGCCGGGGAGCCCGGCATTCTGGATCAGCGCGTCGGCGGCGGGCGCGATCTCGGAGAGGTGCGGGCCGCCGGGGCCGACGACCGCGAGGTCGTAGCCGAGCCAGGCCGCCAGCGTCGCGTTCATGTAGACGATCGCCCCGGTCGGATCGATCGAGAGGAAGCCTGCGGGCGCGTGGTCGAGGTAGTCGATCGCGTGCTGGAGCTCCTGGAAGACGTTCTCCTGGCGCTCGCGCTCGGCGGTGATGTCGCTGACCGTCCACAGCGAGGCGGCCCGTCCCGGCCGCGGAAGCGGGCGGACCTGGATGCGGTACCAGGCGAAGTCGCGCCCCCTGGCGCTCGCCGCCGGCGGCGGCGACATCCGCACCTCCTCGGCGTGGCTGCGCCCGTCGCGGGCGCCCTGGGACAGGCGGTAGATCGCCTCCGACACCTCCGGCGAGCCGACGAAGATCCGCTCGACCGGGCGCAGCGTCGAGAAGCTGTCGCCGCCCGCGACGTGGAGATAGGCCTCGTTGGCGTAGATCAGCCGGCCACCCTCCTCGACCACGACGGTCGCCTCGGGGGCGGCGTCGACGATCGCCTTGGTGATGTCGTCGCGCCCGCCCTGCCCGCTGAGCTGGATCGCGCCGATCGCCATCGCGAACAGGAAGAACACGCCGGCCATGGCCAGCAGCGCCAGCAGCCAGATGATCAGCGACTGCGCCTGCTCGTTGGCCACGAACGACAGGCCGATCGCCGCCCCGACCAGCAGCCCGGCGAGGACGAGCAGCAATCCGACCCGCCCGGGCCGTTCCGACCGGTCGATCGAGCCCGAAACCGCGGGCGTGGGTCCACTCAGATCCGCCATCGGGCCTTGAATCCAGAAACGAAGGACCGGTTATGCCTTCACGCCGCCGATCGGCAAGGGCTGTCTTCCGGTCGGTCGCGGCGAAGCCTGACGGAGGAAGGTGGACAAACCGTGCGTACGGACCCGTCAGGCGGCCCGGCGGCGCAGGCGCATCACGAAGCCGATCACCTCGGCGACCGCCTTGTAGTGCTCGGCTGGGATCGCCTCGTCGATGTCCACGGTGGCGTGCAGCGCGCGGGCGAGCGGCGGGTTCTCCAGCACCGGCACGTCGTGCGCCTTGGCCAGCTCGCGGATGCGGAAGGCCAGGGAGTCGACGCCCTTGGCGACGCAGACCGGCGCGCCCATGCCGGCCTCGTAGCGCAGGGCCACCGCGTAGTGGGTCGGGTTGGTGATGATCACCGTGGCGGTCGGCACGGCGGCCATCATCCGCTTCTTCACCCGCTGCATCCGGATCTGCTTCATCCGGCCCTTCACCTCGGGGTTGCCGTCCGATTCCTTCATCTCCTGCTTCATCTCCTCCTTGGACATGCGCAGGCGCTGGCGCCAGCGGTAGCGCTGGTACAGGGCGTCGGCCATCGTGATCACGAGATGGATGGCGAGCACGCCGCCGAGCAGCTTGACGCTGATGCCGAGGATCGCGCTGAGGCAGGCCGCCGGATCGAGGCGGGCGAACACCTCGAGCCGGTCGCGGTCGCGCCACAGCACGGTGCCGACCACCACCCCGACGACCGCCATCTTGGCCAGCCCCTTGCCGAACTGGAACAGCGCCTCGAGCCCGAGGATGCGCTTGGCGCCGGCCATCGGCGAGATCCGCTCGAACTTCGGCCCGAGCGTCTCGGTGGTGAAGACCAGGGGGTGCTGCAGCAGGCCGGCGGCCAGCCCCGCCACCGCGACGAGCCCGACCGGGACCGCGAGCGCCTGGAACCAGATCGTCAGGGTGCGGCCGGCGATCCCCGCCATGGCGTGCGGGTCGTCGGGGACCGCGTGGGCGTTCATCAGGAAGCCGCGCATCTCGGCGAGCAGGCCGCGGGCGATGCCCGGCCCGGCGATCATCAGCGCCAGGGTGAAGGCGGCCAGGATCGCGAAGGTGTTGATCTCGGCGCTGGTCGCGACGTTGCCCTGCTCGATCGCCTGATCGAGCCGGCGCTGGGTCGGCTCCTCGGTCTTGTCTTCCTGCTCGGTCCCCTCGGCCATGGGTCAACGGCTCCCGACCTGGCCGGGGCCGCGGCGGCTGTGCGTCGTCGTGGTCACCGCCCGGCGAACTCGAGCAGGTAGCGGCCAAGGTCGTCCAGGAACACGGTCATCATCACGCCGAGCGAGCCGAACAGGATCAGCATGCCGATCAGCACCGAGGCCGGCACCGCGACGAAGAACACCTGCAGCTGCGGCATCAGCCGCGACAGCACCCCGAGGCCGAGGTTGAACAGGATGCCGAAGGCGATGAACGGCGAGGCGATCTGGACGCCGAGGGTGAACCCGCGGCCGACCGCCTTCAGCGCCAGCGTCGCCGCATCGCCGAAGGCCGGCACCGCCTGCGGCGGCAGCACCGCGTAGCTCCGCGAGATCGCGTCGAGCGCCACGTGGTGCAGGTCGGCCGCGAGGATCAGCGTGATGCCGAGCAGCGACAGGAAGTTGCCGAGCGCCGGCTGCTGGCCGCCCTGCGCCGGGTCGACGGTCATGGCGTAGGACAGGCCGAGCTGCTGCGAGACGATCAGGCCCGCGGTCTGGAGCGCGGCGAGGATCATCCGCACGGTCAGCCCGATCACCAGCCCGACCAGCGTCTCCGAGAACAGCAGGCCGATCAGCCGGGGCGCGCCGATCGCGTCGGGGCCCACCGCCAGCAGCGGCCTCACCATCGGGAACAGCAGCAGCGAGACCAGCAGGGCGAAGGACAGCCGGATGCGCGGCGAGACCGACTGCTCGCCGATGCCCGGCATCAGCATGATCAGCGTGCCGACGCGGGCGAAGGTTAGCAGGTAGGCCGCCGCGATCCCGGGCAGGAGCAGGTTCATGGCGCGTCATAGCAGCCGGCCGCCCGCCGCGTCTCACTGGCCGGCGGCGATGCGCGCGGCGATGCGGGTCATGTAGCCGGCGAGCGCGTCGCCCATGAACGGCAGCATCAGCAGGAGGGCGGCGAAGACCGAGACGATCTTGGGCACGTAGATCAGGGTCTGCTCCTGGATCTGCGTCAGCGCCTGGACCAGCGAGACCACGAGCCCGACGGCGAGCGCCACGAGCATCAGCGGCCCGGCGACCTTGAGGAAGACGAAGATGCCGTCGCGCGCGACGTCGAGGATGGCGAGGCCGGTCATGTGTCCGAGGTCCGATTGCTGACGAAATTCCAAGTCCCCGCGACGGGCGACCGGGTTCAGGCATCTCCGAAGCACCTCGAGACTCGGCCGCCGCCTTTCCCGGGCGCCTTCGGCGAACCCGGGATCCAGAGCCGCCGGCGGTGCTCGAGCTTGCCGCCGCGGCGGCTTCCGGATCCCGGGCCCTGCTTCGCAGCCCCGGGATGACGGGGGCGTTGTCGTCGGGCGCCTTTCGGCACCGTCGGATGCGTGAATCCGGTGGCCTGCCGGGGGCGGGAGAAGACGCGCTAGATCTGCATCCGCATGATCTCCTCGTAGGCCGAGATCATCCGGTCGCGCACCGCCACCATGGTCTGCAGGGCGGTCTCGCTCTCGGCCACCGCCGTGACCACGTCGACGACGTTGGCCTTGCCGGCGGCCACCGCCAGGCCCTGCGCGTCGGCCTTGCGGCCGGCATCGCCGACGCCGTCGAGCGCCTGGCCGAGCAGCTGGGTGAAGTCGTTGCCCGCCCCTTGCGTCGGCTGGATCTTCGGCGGCCCCTTGAAGCTGCCGACGTTCTGGACGGCGGCGTAGGCGCCGGCCGCGAAGTTGCTGCTGGCCATGATCGTGTCCCGCCTTCGCCTACTTCAGGATTTCGAGGGTGCGGGAGATCATCCTGCGCGTGGTGGTGACCATGTTGAGGTTCGCCTCGTAGGAGCGCTGGGCCTCGCGCATGTCCATGTTCTCGATCAGGCCGTTGACGTTGGGCATCCGCACCTCGCCCTTCGCGTCGGCGGCCGGGTTGCCGGGATCGTACTTGGTCCGGAACGCGGTCATGTCGCGGCGGACGCGTCCCGCCTCCACGAGGTTGGCGCCGGTCTCGCGGTCGACATGGCTCTTGAAGGTCGGGATCTTGCGCCGGTACGGCTCGCCGGTCGGCGTCTGCGGCGCCGAATCCGCGTTGGCGATGTTCTCGGCGATGATCCGCATCCGGCCGGACTGGGCCTTCAGGCCGGCGGCGGCGATCGAGAGCGACTTCGTGAAATCCATGGCTCAAGCCTCCCCGATCATGTCTCGGCTCGCGATCACTTCTTGCCGATGGCGATCTTCAGGACATCGAGGCTCTTCTGGTACATCGACGCGGCGAGCTGGTAGTCCGACTGGTTGTCGCCGGACTTCATCATCTCGTCCTCGAGGTTGACGCCGTTGCCGCTCGGGCGGATCTCGAACTCGGTGACGCGGCGCGGATCGGCGCCGACGCCGGTGTCGCCCGAGGCGGCGATGTGCCCGACGCTGGTCAGCGTCATCGCGCTCCCGGTCGAGGCGGCGAGGCCGGTCGACCGGTCGAAGCTCGGCTGCGCCAGGTCGCGCGGGCGGAAGCCGGGCATGTCGGCGTTGGCGACGTTCTCGGCCAGGAGCTTCTGGCGCGCCTGATGCCACTGCATCTTGGTCCGGAGCATTCCCAAGAGCGGCATGTCGGTGACGGCCACGAGGGGGCTCCGGATTCGCGCGGCCCGGTCTCCGGCCGCCCGGCAAAATCTGCCGCCCGCTTGGTTAACGCCGGGTTAAGGTTTCCGCGGCCGGGCGCCGCAGCGAAGCTGTTAACGAAGACTTAACGATGATTGCCCGGCGGCGGGCCGGCCGTGATACTGACGGGGCGGTTTTGCGTAGGGCCCTCCCGGGCCCGTGAAGAACGAGAGTATCGTCCGTGCAATGGTTGCAGTCCGTGTTCGGGTCTGACGGCTCTCCGGTCGTGCAGTACGTCACCATCTTCGCCGTGATCTTCGCGGTGCTGACGGTGATCGTGCTGGTTGTGCGCCGGCTCGGCGGCGGCGGTCTCGCCGACGCGAAGCGCGGCGGTCAGCGCGGGCGCCAGCCGCGCCTCGGGATCGTCGACGTGTACGAGCTCGACCGGCAGCGCCAGCTGATCCTGCTGCGGCGCGACAACGTCGAACATCTGCTGCTTGTCGGCGGCCCGAACGACGTGGTGATCGAGCGCCACATCCAGCGCGGGCAGCAGCGCGATCCGGCCCTGCGCCCCGAGGCGATGGCCGAGCCGCTCGCCGAGGCCGGGCTCGACCCCTTCCCGGGCCTCGAGACGCAGGCCCAGGCGGCGTTCCGGCCCGACTTCGCCATGCCGATCGTGCTCGCGCCGACCGTGTCCGGCCCGGGCGGCGCGCTCGCTTCCGTCCCGCCCCTCGACGCGGCGATCCTCGACGAGGCCGAACCCCGCCCGGATCGCGCTCCCGAGCCGCTCACGCCCGACGCGCGCCCGTCCGAGGCGATCGTCACCGGGCCGCGGCCGGACGCGCCGGCGCGGCGCCCGATGCGCCGGACCGCGCCGCCGCTGATCAACCCGCGCCCCGACGTCGCCTCCGAGCGCCCGCGCTCCGAGCCGCCGCCCGAGGAGCCCGCCTTCGCGCCGGCCGCGATCCCGCCGATCCCTCCGTTGCCGCCGGCCGAGCGTCGCCCGGTCGATCCCGCCATCCTCTCGGACATGGCCCGCCAGCTCGAGGCCGCGCTCGCCCGGCCGGCCTCGGCCGTGACCCCGTCGCCGTCGCCCGCCTGGACGGCGCCGGCGCCCGCTCCGAGCCCGGCGCCCGCTCCGGCGGCGCCGGCCGCGATCGATCCGATGGCCGCGGCCATGGCGGCGCCGGTCGATGCCCCGGCCGGCGAGCCCGCGGCCGCACCGTCCGCGGAGAAGCCCGCACCCGCACCCGCACCGGTCCCAGAACCCGAACCGTTCCTGCCCGCTCCGCCGCCGGCCGAGCCGGTTCCTCCGCCGGCGCCGGCCGCACCGGTCGAGCCGCGGGTGCCCCCCAGCGAGCCGCGGGTGCCCCCCAGGGCCGAGCCCGCGCCGCCTCCCCCGCCGCCGAAGGTCGAGACCCCGCCGGCACCCGCTTCGGCGCCTCCGAAGCCCGCCGCCAACCCGTTCTCGGTGGAGGAGATCGAGGCCGAGTTCGCGCGCCTCCTCGGGCGGCCCCTCGACAAGCGGAATTGACCGGGCGCAGAAGCCCAGCCGGCCGACGGTCGCCGTTCACACACCCTTGCGCAGCGTCTCCGGCATCGCGAGCACCGCGAGGAAGCTGACCACCGCCGTGACCGCCAGGTAGGCGCCGACCCAGGCGATCCCGCCCCAGTCGACCAGGCGCTGGGCGATGTAGGGGGCGCCGGAGGCCCCGACGATGCCGGCGAGGTTGTAGGTCACCGAGGCGCCGGTGTAGCGCACCCGGGTCGGGAACAGTTCCGGCAGCAGGGCGCCCATCGGCCCGAAGATCCAGCCCATCGTGAACAGGCTGAGGCAGAGGAAGGCGAGGACGACTGCGCCCGAGCCGGAGCCGAGCATCGGCCCGAGCAGCCCGCCGAGGCCGAACGCCACCACCATGCCGGCCATCAGCACCGGCCGGCGCCCGAAGCGGTCGGCGTTGGCGCCGGAGAGCGCGATGCCGAGTGCCATGAAGCAGACGGCGATGCACTCGAACAGCAGGAAGGCCGGCCGCGCGTAGCCGAGCGCCGCGGTGCCGTAGCCGAGGGCGAAGACGGTGGAGATGTAGAACACGGCGTAGACCGCCACCATCGCCAGGGTGCCGACGACGAGCGCGTGGCCGTGCCCGGTCACCATTGCGGCGAAGGGCACGCGCTCGGGCTTGGCCTGCGCGAGCGCCGCCTTGAAGGCCGGCGTCTCGCTGAGCTTGAGCCGCACGTAGAGGCCGACGCCGACCAGCGCGGCCGAGGCCAGGAACGGCAGCCGCCAGCCCCAGGCCTGGAAGCTGTCCGCGCTCAGGCCGAAGCTGAGCGCCAGGAAGCTGACGTTGGCCAGGATGAAGCCGACCGGCGCGCCGAGCTGCGGGAAGATGCCGTACCAGGCGCGCCGGCCCGCCGGCGCGTTCTCGACCGCGAGCAAGGCCGCGCCGCCCCACTCGCCGCCGAAGCCGATGCCCTGGCCGCAGCGCAGCAGGCACAGCATCGCCGGCGCCCACCAGCCGGCGGTGGCGTAGGTCGGCAGGCAGCCGATCAGCACCGTCGAGACGCCCATGATCAGCAGCGAGGCGACCAGCGTCGCCTTGCGCCCGACCCGGTCGCCGAAATGCCCGAACAGGGCCGCGCCCACCGGCCGCGCCAGGAAGGCGATCGCGAAGGTCGCGAAGGCGCTGAGCTGCTGCACGCCGGGCTCGCCGGGCGGGAAGAAGACCGGGCCGATCACCAGCGCGGTCGCGGTGGCGTAGATGTAGAAATCGAAGAACTCGATCGCCGTGCCGACGAAGCTCGCGGCGAGGACCCGGCGGGCCGACAGGGGGGACGGCGTGGTCTGGAGCATGATCGTTCGCGGCCGCGCGGTGTTGACGTGCGCCCCGGTTAGTCGAGCGCGCCGCGTTTGCACAGCATCCCGCCCGCCGAAACCGCGGCGTTTCGCGAAACGACGCACGATTACGTCACGATCCGTAATCCCGGCGCCGGCGCGCGTTTTTTGTGCGCTGCGAAGGGATGTCCCGGGGCGAAAAGCTCAATGCGACGGCAGGTTTGCGCCGAGCCTCGGCCAGTCTTCACTTGCGCTAGCCTGGCACGAAACCTGCTGAGCTGCACCGTCCGTCAATGGAGACGGCACCGCCTCCGCCAGCAACGCCGCTGATGCGATCCGCTCCGCCCCGAAGATCCTTCCGGGCAGCGGGGCGCGTTCGTGCGCGGATCGGCGGGCGCCGGCGTAGTTTTCAAGGTCAGGATCCTGCCGCAGATGCGTAACGACGAGCCGAAATCCACCCTCGACCGGTCCCCCCTCGCCGAAGCGTCCGGCACCGGCACCCGCCGCGGCCTGCTCAAGGGTGCGGCCGGCGCCCTGTCGCTCGCCGCCGCCGTGCGCCTCGCCCTGCCGGGGGGCGCCTTCGCGCAGGGCGCGGGCCCCGAGGTCAAGGGGGCCAAGCTCGGCTTCATCGCGCTGACCGACGCCGCCCCGCTCTTCGTCGCCAAGGAGAAGGGCATCTTCGCCAAGTACGGCCTGCCCGACGTCGAGGTGATGAAGCAGGCGTCGTGGGGCACCACCCGCGACAATCTCGTGCTCGGCTCCGAGGGCAACGGCATCGACGGCGCCCACATCCTGACGCCGATGCCCTACCTGATCACGGCCGGCCGGGTGACGCAGAACAACCAGCCGACGCCGATGTACATCATGGCCCGGCTCAACCTGAACGGGCAGTGCATCTCCGTCGGCAAGGAGTACATGCCCGACAAGGTCGCCCTCGACGCCAAGCCCTTCAAGGCGGCCCTGGAGCGGAAGAAGGCCTCGGGCAAGCCGGTCAAGGCGGCGATGACCTTCCCGGGCGGCACCCACGACCTCTGGATCCGCTACTGGCTCGCCGCCGGCGGCATCGACCCCGACAAGGACATCGAGACCATCGTCGTGCCGCCGCCCCAGATGGTGGCGAACATGAAGGTCGGCACGATGGACTGCTTCTGCGTCTGCGAGCCGTGGAACGCGCAGCTCATCACGCAAGGGATCGGCTACACCGCGCTCACCACCGGCGAGTTGTGGAAGGACCATCCGGAGAAGGCCTTCGCCATGCGCGCGGCCTGGGTCGACAAGCACCCGATCGCCGCCAAGGCGCTCCTGATGGCGGTGCTGGAAGCCCAGCAATGGTGCGACAAGCCCGAGAACCGGGACGAGCTCGCCGGCATCGTCGCCAAGCGCCAGTGGATCAACATCGCGGTCACCGACGTGATCGACCGGATGAAGGGCAAGTTCGATTACGGCGACGGCCGCGTCGTCGAGAACAGCCCCCACACCATGAAGTTCTGGGCCGACAACGCCTCGTACCCGTACCAGTCGCACGATTCCTGGTTCCTCACCGAGGACATCCGCTGGGGCAAGTTCGACGCGCAGACCGACACCAAGGCGCTGATCGCCAAGGTGAACCGCGAGGACCTCTGGCGCGACGCGGCCAAGACGCTCGGCGTCTCCGCGATCCCGACCAGCACGTCCCGCGGCAAGGAGACGATGTTCGACGGGAAGGTCTTCGATCCCGAGAACCCCGCCGCCTACCTCGCCAGCCTCGGCATCAAGAAGGTCTCGTGATGGCCGCCACCTCGACGATCGCCGACAAGACCGCCCTCGGCACCGCCGCCCGCGATGCCGCCGCCGTGAAGAGCCGCACGCCCTTCCTCACCGCCAAGCGGGCGAAGGGCCTGGCCGCCAACCTGATCCCGCCGCTCGTGGTGCTCGCGGCCTTCCTGCTGTTCTGGGAGGTCGCGTGCTCGCGGCCCACCGCCGGCCTGCCGCCGCCCTCGCGGGTGGTGACGGAGGCCTGGGACATCATCGCCCACCCGTTCTACGACAACGGCGGCACCGACAAGGGCCTGTTCTGGCACATCTCGGCCAGCCTCCAGCGCGTCGCCTTCGGCTTCGCGCTGGCGGCGATCGTCGGAATCCTGACCGGCACGCTGGTCGGCCAGTCCGACTGGGCGATGCGCGGCCTCGACCCGATCTTCCAGGTGCTGCGCACGATCCCGCCGCTGGCCTGGCTGCCGCTGTCGCTCGCCGCCTTCCGCGACGGGCAGCCCAGCGCGATCTTCGTGATCTTCATCACCTCGATCTGGCCGATCATCATCAACACCGCGGTCGGCATCCGCAACATCCCGCAGGACTACCGCAACGTCGCCGCGGTGATCCGCCTGAACCCGATCGAGTTCTTCATGAAGGTCATGCTGCCGGCGGCGGCCCCGTACATCTTCACCGGGCTTCGCATCGGCGTCGGGCTGTCCTGGCTCGCCATCGTCGCCGCCGAGATGCTGATCGGCGGCGTCGGCATCGGCTTCTTCATCTGGGACGCCTGGAACTCCTCGCACATCAGCGAGATCATCGTGGCGCTGGTCTATGTCGGCGTCATCGGCTTCGTCCTCGACCGGCTGGTGGCGGCGGTCGGCCAGGTCGTCACCCGCGGCACCAGCGCAGCTTGAGGACCGGGACCATGGCCAACCCATCCCATCTCGACCTCTCGCAGGTCGGCATCAGCTTCACCCGCGGCGGCACCACCACCGAGGTGCTGCGCGACGTGAACCTCAAGGTCGCCAAGGGCGAGTTCGTCTCGATCATCGGCCATTCCGGCTGCGGCAAGTCGACGGTGCTCAACATCGTCGCCGGGCTTCTGAAGAGCTCGACCGGCGTCACCCTGCTCGACGGCAAGGAGGTGTCGTCGCCCGGGCCCGAGCGGGCGGTGGTGTTCCAGAACCATTCGCTGCTGCCCTGGCTCACGGTGCGCGAGAACGTGGCGCTCGCCGTCGACAAGGTGCTCGCCAGGACGAAGTCGAAGGCGGAGCGCAAGGCCTGGATCGAGCACAACCTCGCCCTGGTGAACATGGTGCACGCCGCCGACAAGCGGCCGTCCGAGATCTCCGGCGGCATGAAGCAGCGCGTCGGCATCGCCCGGGCACTCGCCATGGAGCCGACGGTGCTGCTGATGGACGAGCCGTTCGGCGCCCTCGACGCGCTGACCCGCGCCCATCTCCAGGATCAGCTCATGGAGATCCAGGTGCGCCTGCGGAACACGGTGATCATGATCACTCACGACGTGGACGAGGCGGTGCTCCTGTCCGACCGCATCGTGATGATGACCAACGGCCCGTCGGCCACCATCGGCGAGGTGCTGACCGTGCCGATGCCGCGCCCGCGCCGGCGCCTCGAGCTGGTCGAGGACAAGGACTACGTCCATTGCCGGGCGGAGGTGCTGGAATTCCTCTACGCGCGCCACGCCAAACCGGCTTTGGCCGCCTGAGCGAACGCCGGGCGAACGCCGGCGCATCCATTGTCAGGACCGCAAACAGAAAGGCCGGCGCCCCTCGCGGGAGCGCCGGCCTCGTCGTTCGACCTCGGATCAGCGGCTCTTCTTGTAGAGCTTGCTCGCGATCTCGAAGATTTCCTCGGGCGCGTAGTCGGGGGCGAAGGCACCGTAATTGCCGTCGAGCTCCGGGATCTTGCCGCCCTCGGGGTGGCCGTCGACGATCTCGAGCTGGCCGGGCGGATCACCCGGCAGCGCGACCTCGTCGTTCGACCAGACGCCGGCGGCTTCCGCGTAGTCGTTCGGGCTGAAGGTGTAGAGGCGGCGGTGGCTCCCCTCCTGCAGGTACTTCTGGCACTCGGGGATCTTGTCGAGGACGATGTTGGGCGTCGGCAGCATCTTCTCGATCTCGACGCCGGTGAGCTTCTTCAGGGCCAGCGCGTAGGCGTGGGCGTGGACCGAGCCGCGCACCAGCAGGTAGCCGCAGACCTCGCGGCCGGTCGGGTCCGTCAGGGTCTCGTAGACGCGCAGCTTGTGCAGGCGGGCGCCGCATTCCAGGTGGAAGTTGTGCAGCAGGTCGATGATCAGATTACCGGTCGTCGTCACCATGTCCATGTTCCAGGACGCGGCGTTCGAGTTCATCGGCATCGCGCCGCCGCCGTTCGACAGGAAGCTGCCGGCGAGCCGGATGTCCTTCATGTCCTCGAAGGGCGCCTTGGAGATGTCGACGTCCTTGGTGTCGTCGCCGGGGCCGTTGTTCAGCATCGAGACGCCGGTCGAGACCAACTCGACGTGGCCGAGCTCTTCGGCGAAGATGCTGGAGACCAGGCTGTAGAACGGACGCAGCTTGGACTTGTTGCGGAAATTGAAGCTCTGGAACATGTAGTTCCCGAGGGTGGACATCTCGCCGTACTTACCGCCGAGCAGCTCCTGCAGGGCCGCAGCGGCGTTCGGATCGGGTCGCTTCGGCTGCGGAAGCTCGGCCTGCAGCTTGTCGATGCGCATGAACATGGGTTGGGATCCTTATCGCCGGAGCGCCGGGACGTGTTGGTGCTACCGCCGAGCGGCGCCCTTGTTCCTGGCGACGGACCGATAGCCGCGCATCGCAACCGCGCGACGGCGAGCCCGGCCCGCGCCGGCGGCCGGACTTTCGGCGGCCTCCGGACCTTCATCCATGGATTGCATAGCGTGGCGGATGCGGTCGCGCGGACGGGCACGGCGCGCCGCCATCCTGCTCGCGGATCGCCGTCTCGCAGACCGGGCCGGATCCGTCGGCGTCACGGCGGCCGAGCCCCCAGCCGCATCGCGCCGTCGACGCGGGCGGGAGGCCGGCGCGGGGCCGGCTAAGCGCCGAGCGCGCCGTCGAGGTCCTCGATCAGGTCGGCCGGATCCTCGAGGCCGATCGAGAGGCGGACCACCTCCGGCCCGGCGCCGGCCGCGGTCTTCTGCGCGTCGGTGAGCTGGCGGTGGGTGGTCGAGGCCGGGTGGATCACCAGCGAGCGCGTGTCGCCGATGTTCGCCACGTGAGAGAACAGCTGCAGGTTGCCGACGAGCTTCACGCCGGCATCGTAGCCGTCCTTGAGGCCGATGGTGAAGACCGAGCCGAAGCCGTTCGGCGTGTAGCGCTTGGCGAGCTGGTGGTAGCGGTCGGTCTCGAGCCCCGGATAGCTCACCCACGACACCGCGGGGTGGCCCGCCAGGTGCGTCGCGACGGCCATGGCGTTGTCGCAGTGGCGCTGCATCCGCAGCGGCAGGGTCTCGATGCCGTTGAGGATCAGGAAGGCGTTGAACGGCGACAGCGCCGGCCCGAGGTCGCGCAGGCCGAGCACCCGGATGGCGATGGCGAAGCCGAAATTGCCGAAGGTCTCGGCCAGCACCATGCCGGCATATTCCGGGCGCGGCTGGCTCATCATCGGGTAGCGCGCGTCGCCGGCCCAGGGGAAGGTGCCGCCGTCGACCACGAGACCGCCGATCGAGTTGCCGTGGCCGCCGAGGAACTTCGTCGCCGAGTGCACGACGATGTCGGCGCCGTGCTCGAACGGGCGGATCAGGTACGGCGTCGCCATGGTGTTGTCGACGATGAGCGGGATGTTGTGGCGCTTGGCGATCTCCGACAGGGCGGCGATGTCGGTGATGACG